>JANLSI010000363.1:0-9739 GCA_031362345.1 Pseudomonadota bacterium | reverse complement strand
CGAGGTGCCCGCCGAGGTGTTGGTCTGGCAGGACCCCGTCCCCGCCGTCACCCACACCCTGATTGACGCCAAAGACATCGCTGAACTCAAGGTCAAGGTTCTCGCCTCGGGCCTGTCGGTTTCCGAACTGGTGTCGACCGCCTGGGCATCCGCTTCGACCTTCCGTGGCTCGGACAAGCGCGGTGGTGCCAATGGGGCACGCATCCGACTGGCGCCGCAGAAAGACTGGGAAGTCAACCAGCCGGCCCAACTGGCGAAGGTGCTGACTACCCTCGAAGGCGTTCAGAACGCCTTCAATACCGCACAAACCGGCGGCAAAAAGGTCTCCCTGGCTGACCTGATTGTGATGGGTGGTTGTGCTGCGGTGGAGCAGGCCGCACGAGCCGCCGGCCACGCAATTGAGGTACGGTTCGTCCCTGGCCGCACCGATGCCTCCCAGGCCCAGACCGACATCGAATCCTTCGCTGTACTGGAACCTGCTGCCGACGGCTTCCGCAATTACCAGCAGGGCCGGTCCCCCCGCGTGCCGGCTGAGGAGTTGCTAATCGACAAGGCCCACCTGCTGACGCTGACGGCGCCCGAGATGACGGTCCTCGTCGGCGGGCTGCGGACGCTTGAGGCCAACGTCGGCCGGTCGGCCCATGGTGTCTTCACTCAGCAGCCAGGGACACTCAGCAACGACTTCTTCGTGAACCTGCTAGACATGGGTACGGCTTGGAAGCCAACCTCTGAGGCCGCAGACGTGTTCGAAGGATGTGATCGTGCGACCGGTGCAGTGAAGTGGACCGCTACACGGGTCGACCTGGTATTCGGTTCGAATTCCCAGCTGCGGGCGCTCGCCGAAGTCTATGGGTGCAGCGGCGCGCAGGAAAAATTCGTGCGCGACTTTGTGGCTGCCTGGCACAAGGTGATGAATCTTGATCGCTTCGAGCTTGCGTGATCATCAAGCGTAGATCGCGAAAGATCTATACGACCTCGCCTCGGCGCACACCCGGAGTAATGGCGGCCGCGATGGGTGTGCGATTTTATTCGCCGAACCCCTGCAAGGCCGCCGCTTCCTGCCGTGCCCGTTCCGGGCTGCCGAGCAGTTGGCGATTGAGGCCGATGCGTTTGAACCAATAGTGCAGGCCGAGCAGATCGGTGAAGCCCATGCCGCCGTGCACTTCGGTCGCAGTGCGGGCGATGAAGGTGCCAACTTCGGCGAGATGGGCCTTGGCATGACAGGCGTAGAGCGACGCGTCGTCGGCTGAAACACCCAGAGCATGGGCGGCGTACCACACCAATGCGCGACTGGGTTCGAGCGCCGCCGCCATCTCGGCACACATATGCTTGACCGCCTGGAAGGAGGCGATCACGCGCCCGAATTGTTCGCGCGTGCCGGCGTAGGCGACGGCCTGATCGAGCATGGCCTGGGCCGCGCCCAGGGTATCGGCGGCGTGCATCACGCGGCCATGGGCGATCAGTGCCTGGGCGATGCGTGCATCACTGCTGCCGGGCAGGCGCTCGGCGCTGACCTTATCGAACAGCAACTCGCCGATCCTTCGCGTGCGATCGATGCTGAGCAAGGCGCGACGGGTGAGCCCGGGCGCATCGTGTGCAACCAGGAACAAGTGCCCATCGCGCGTCGCGACCAGATACCTATCGGCTTCGTAGTCGAGCACGAACAGCGCGCGGCCGCGTAGCTTTTCGCCTGCGTGACTGACACCGGCATCTTCCCGCGCGCCGCAGAGTTCCGCCAGCGCGGCACCCACGATCACTTTGCCGCTTGCGAGTTGCGGCAACCACTGTGCGCACTGTGCGGGACTGCCGGCCAGCTTTAACGCGAGCGGCGCCAGGACACAACTCGCGACAAAGGGCGCTGGCGCCACATGGTGACCCAGACATTCGGCGACCAAGGCCGCTTCCAGCGCACCGAGACCGCTACCGCCGTGGGCTTCGTCGATCAGCAAGCCGGGCACACCCAGCTCAGTCAGCGCCGTCCATACGTCGGTCGCGCGCGCTTGCTGCTGTTCGGCAAACAGGCGCGTGCGCGCGAGTGGCGCGTGATCGGCCAGCAGGCGCGAGACACTCTCGGCCAACAGGGTTTGTTCGTCGGAAAGTCCGAAATCCATGGGCGTTTCTCGTCTCAGGCCAGCTTCGGTTCGCGCGGCATGCCCAGCCCACGTTCAGCGATGATGTTCTTTTGGATCTGCGCCGTGCCGCCGCCGATGATGAGGCCGAGGAAATACATGTAATGCTGCTGCCACATGCCGTCGTCTCGCAGCAGCGGACTGCCGCGATAAAGCACGCCTAATTCACCCAACGCATCGATGGCCAGTGCTTCGAGTTCATGACGCAATTCGGTGCCGACCAGTTTCACTACCAGGCCGGCCAGCGCGGCGGGCCGCTCGTGCAAGCCGGCCGACAACAGCCGCAGATCGTTGGCGCGTAGCGCCAGCATGCGGCCTTGAATGCGCATCAGTCGATCGCGAAAGACGGGATGGTCGATCAGGCGGCCGCCATCGACGGTTTCTTCTCGCATGAGCGCGACCAAGGCGTTGAAGCGCATCAGTGTCACGTTCGGATCGCCGAGCATGCCGCGCTCGAAGCCGAGCAGGGTATTGGCGACTTTCCAGCCGTCGCCGCGTTGGCCGATCATGGACTCGCGTGGCACGCGCACGTCCTTGAAGAATACTTCGTTGAAGCTCGGGTCGCCGACCATGGTGGTCAGCGGCCGCACTTCGATGCCGGGGGTGGTCATGGGCAAGAGCAGGAAGCTGATGCCTTGATGCTTCGGCGCCTGGGGCTCGGTGCGCACCAGGCAGAACATCCAGTCGGCGAGATGGGCGGTACTGGTCCAGATCTTCTGACCATTCACTATCCAGTGCTCGCCCTCGAGCACGGCCTGGGTGCGCAGGCTGGCGAGATCGCTGCCGGCGTTGGGTTCCGAATAACCCTGGCACCAGATCATCTCGCCGGCCAAGGTCGGGCGTATGAACTGCTGGCGTTGTGCGTCACTGCCGAAATGCAGGAGGGTGGGGATCAACATCTTGATGCCTTGTCCGGCGAGGCCGGGCGAGATCTGCGCGGCGGCGAATTCCTCGGCAATGATGCGCGCTTCGAGGATGTCGGGCTGGGCGCCGTAGCCGCCGTATTCGCGTGGGATAGTGCGTCCGGCGTAGCCCTGGGCGATCAGGCGTTGCTGCCAAGCCAGGGTGCGCGGCGCGCGCAGGTCAACGCGCAGCGGCGCTTCATGGCCGTGGGCGGTGATGAAGGCGCGCAGCTCGGCACGGAATGCCTCGTAGGCGGCGCCGAATGACAGGTCCACAGCGTTCTCCCCAAAGAGATGTACAAAGTAGCCGAGCGCAGGGTGCGCGGTCCAGCGCGCTTGTCACTGCGATGGGCGCTTGATACAAACGATGGGCTCGCGCCTCGTCTACTGGCGCGTCGCGCGAACTCGGTGTCTAAACGGGGAGTGTCTGTCATGCGAGCTGCTGTCTTTCATCGCGCCGAAGCGGCGCTCACGGTTGAACAGGTGGCCGACCCTGTTGTCGGCACACGTGATCTGGTGATCGCGGTCAAGTGCTGCGGCATCTGTGGATCTGATCTGCACATGGCCGACGTGCGCGGTCCCGAGGGTGGCATGCGGCCACTGCCGGCGGGCACCGTGATGGGCCATGAATTCTGTGGCGAAGTGGTGGAAGTCGGGCGCGAGGTCGGTACTCAGTGGAAGACGGGTGATCGCGTCACTGCGCTGCCCTTTATCGGCTGCGGTCATTGTCAGCCTTGTCTGGCCGGCATCGGGCATCGCTGCGCGACCGTACGTTACGCCGGCCTGGGCGATTTGCCCGGTGCTTACGCGGAATACATGCGCGTGGGCTCGGCCGAGGCTTTGCGCCTGCCACCCGGTATCGACTGGCGCTTGGGTGCGCTGGTCGAGCCGCTGGCGGTCGGACTGCATGCGGTCCACACGGCGCGCATCACAGCGGGCGAGCGGGTCTTGATCATGGGCGCAGGGCCGATCGGTCTGGCGTGTGCGATGTGGGCAAGACACTACGGCGCCCAGCATGTGGTGGTATCGGACAAAGTGCCGGAACGCCTCGCGCTCGCCACGCGCATGGGCGCAACGGCCACCGTCAATGCCAGCGTTGAAGACGTGGTTGGTACCTGCAAGCGTGCTGCGGGCGGGCGCGCCGATGTGATCCTCGAATGTATCGGTGTGCCCGGCACCCAGCAGCTGGCGATGGACTATGCGCCCTCCAATGGCCGTATTGTCGTGGTCGGTGTGTGCATGGCGCCCGATACCATCCTGCCGCCCAAGGCGATCAGCAAAGAACTACAGATCAATTACGTATTCATGTATCGCAAACGCGATTTTGAAATCACCATCGAACTCCTGGATCAGGGCCGCATCGATCCGACGCCGCTATTGACCTCGGTGATCGGCTTCGACGATTTCCCCACCGCCTTCAGCGCGCTCAAGACCGACAAGAGCGCGTGCAAGGTGCTGCTCGAACCGCGCTGAGACCTCCACCGACCAGGACCAAGCAAGCATGGCCGTCATTACTTCCCTCTCCACCACCCCCGTATTGGCGCCGCTGGCGCGACCGCTGAAAACTGCATCGGGTCACATCGAACGCTTTCCGCTGGTGTTGATCGATCTGCACACCGACGCAGGGGTGAGCGGCCATGCCTATGCACAAGTGTATTTGCCCGAGCTGTTGCCGGCGCTGCGCAGTGCGATCGTCGGGCTGGGCCAGTTGGTTGTCGGGCTCGAACTCACACCACGGGATCTTCACACCACGGTCTTGAAGCGGCTGCGACTATGGGGCGCGAAGAATCTGGTGGGCGCGGCGTTGGGCGCGCTCGACATGGCCTGGTGGGATGCCTACGCGCGCAGCCGCGACGAGCCGCTGTATGCCACGCTTGGCTGCGCGCCGCGCCCGCTGCCGGTCTATATGAGCGCTGGTATGTACGATGCGACGAGCGTGGTGGACGTGGCCGAGGCGGCGGTGCGCGAAGGCCACCAGGCGCTCAAGATCAAAGTCGGCTTTGCGACTTTCGCCGAAGATCTCGCCGCGATCCGCGCCGCCCAGCGCGTGCTCGGCGGGCGTGCACTCATGATCGACTACAACCAGTCGCTGACACCGCAGCAAGCGCGCCTGCGTTGTCGCGCGCTGGATGGCGAAGGACTGACCTGGATCGAAGAACCCGTCGCGGCCGATGACTACCTCACCCACGCCGAACTCGCCGCCACACTGACCACGCCCATCCAGCTCGGCGAGAACTTCAACAGCAGCGACGAAATGCGCAATGCTCTGGCGCTACGCGCCATGGATTATGTGATGCCCGATGCGCAGTTCATCCGTGGCGTCAGCGGCTGGCTGGAAGCGGCGACTCTGGCGCATAGCGCGCAGATGGAATGTTCGTCCCATCTGTTTCCCGAAGTGAGCAGTCATCTGTTGTGTGCAACGCCGACTGCCCACTATCTGGAATGGTTGGATGTCGCGAGCGCCCTGCAGCGCGAAACCTGGCCAATTGTCGATGGCATGTTGACGCCACCGGCACGAGCCGGTATCGGTATCGAATGGGATGACGCGGCGGTCGCGCGGCATCGCGTGTGAGGTCATGCACCAGTGGGTCGTTGTTCGCGGCCACAGCGGCGTAAGTCAATCGGCCTAGCGCCCTCGCGCGCTAGCGGATTAAGAACGGCGAGAACTCGATTTTGCGCGTCAACTGCAAGCGTACCCGAGCATTGCGCAGCTGGTCGTTGGAAGTCTCGCGTAGCTGCACATGCATTTCGAGGCTGGTGCGATTCGGTAGATGGTCGGGTACATTCAGCCAGAACAGGGTCTTGCTGCGATCGCCCGGCACAAAGCTGACCGTAACGGTGCGGTTAAGTAGCACGTGCTCGCGTCGCGCCACCTGGAAGTCGAGTTCCAAGGCGAGCGGTTCGCTCAATGCTACATCGCTCGCACCGTCCAGCGGTTCGAGGATCAACTCCGCGTAGTACTCGCCTATCTTCGGCAAGCGCAATGGCGCGCGGGCGTCGCCCGTCAGTAGTTCGTTGAGCACAATGCGGCCGAGTGCGGGCGGCGTGTAGCGAAAGAGGTCGGCGTTGGCATGGGTAGCCAGGCCCAAGGTCAACAGGAGTAGGGGTAGCAGGCGCATCGCAGAATCTCCTGAGGTGAGTAGTCAATTGGCTTCAGCATTGCATATCACGCAGGCCATGGTGCGAAGTGGTGCGCGTGGCCACCGTCTTGAACGTCAGGGCGGTAGACCCGGCTCCCCCGCGGCGCCGCGAGCGGCTAGGTTACCGCCCATGGGCAATACGGCGCAGGTAAGCACGGACGGATGGCTGGCGCGTGCCGAATTTGTAGCGACCGAGGCGTGGCCATGACCGAGCTATTTGCCCGTCGGCTGGTGTTGCTGATTGCGTTGCTCAGCGCACTGGCGGCCGGCTACGCCGCGCGGGACGAGTCCCTGACCTGGGACGAACCGATCTTCATCGTCGCCGGGCTGTCCTATTGGCAGACTGGCGATCACCGTTTGAACCGCGAGGCGCCGCCGCTCGCGCAGCAGCTCTTGGCCTTGTCGCTGCTCGGCTTGGACTTGCCACGTCCGCGCTACGACGGACCGGGTTTCAGCGCCGCCAATCAAGTCGGCTTTGCCACGGATTATCTCGCCGCCAACCGCGCGCGCCTGACTGAAATCACCCAGTGGGCGCGCGCGCCGGTGTGGCTCGCGAGCCTGTTCTGCGTGTGGTTGGCCGGACGCTGGGCGCTGGCGCTGTATGGACCCTTGGGCGCGGTGAGCGCGGCGCTGATGGTGGCGCTGTCACCGACGCTCATGGCCCACGCTCGGCTGGCGACCACCGATTACCTGTGCGCCGCCGCCATGCTGGCGGCCAGCTACTTGCTGTGGCTAGCCTTGCGCAGCGCACGCTGGTATCACTGGTGCTTATATGGCGCGGCGGTGGCGATGGCGGTGATGGCCAAGTTCACTGCACTGTTGCTCGGGCCGCTCGCGCTGTTGCAGGTGAGCTATGAATTGATCAGCGCGCGCCGCCCACCGGCGGCGGTGCTGTTGCGCGCGGCGGCAGCGTTGGCGGTATTTGTCGTGCTGATCGGTGCGGCCTACGGACGTCTGCTCGACCTGCGGCCCTTCGTCGATGGTTTGTCCCATCTCTACGTCAACACTAATGCGAACTACCACAGCTATATGTTCGGCGCAGTGCTCGAACGGTCGGTGTGGTACTACTACTTGGTGGCGTTTGCGCTCAAGACGCCGCTACCGGCCTTGTTATTGCTGGGCGTGGCGCTAGTCGGTTGCGTACGTCATCCGCGCGGCGCTGAGCTGGCAGTCTATCTGCTCGCGCCGGCGGCACTCATGATCGGCGTCTCGTGTTTCGACACCATCAATGTCGGCATACGGCGCATCATGCCGGCGCTGCCGATGCTCGCGATCTTTTCGGCACAGGTCGCCAGTGCGCGTTACGGGCGGCGCGGTAGGGCGCTTTTGCTGGTGACCCTGGCCTGGATGCTGATCGAGACTGCTGTCTACTATCCCCATCAACTCGCCTACTTCAACATCCTGGCCGGTGGACCGCGCCGCGCGCCCTATCTGCTCGACGACAGCAATATCGACTGGGGGCAGGAATTACCGGGACTCGCGCGTTGGCAGGCCAGCCATGCACCCGACGAAAAAATGGCATTGAGTTATTTCGGTACCATCGCGCCTGAACTCTATGGCGTACGGGCGACGCCCATGACTGAGGTCGATTATCGTGACCCACCGCCGGGGCTCTACGCGCTCAGCACCCATCAACTGGTGTGGTTGCGCAAGCTGGAGTTTTTCACTCACGCTGGTCTCGACTGGCTGACGCGCTACGAGCCCATCGATCGCATCGGCTACTCGATTTATATCTACCGCTTCCCCGCGCCGCGCCGTATCGCGCCCTGACGCGTCAACATCGTCACTCGTAACGCAGGGCGTCGATCGGATCGAGGCGCGCGGCCTTGCGCGCCGGAAAAAACTTGAATTAGCTACGGCCGGCACACGCCTGTGGTCGGTGGCCGTCAAGGGGTCAGAGTCTTCGAAGCGGATTCTCGCGCGGTTTCAATCTGGCCGCGCCGGTGTCAAGTACTCTGATAATCATTAGCCGTCTCCCAAGATCGGTGGTAAACGTGAAGTTGAAAGACTTCGTTAACCACCGAGCAAAGGAGACGACCGATGAAACTGTATTGTGGAATGGATTTGCATAGCAACAACGTGCTGGTGTCGGTGATAGATGAGCAAGACCAGGTCATTTATGAACGGCGGCTGGGGAATGACTTGGCGCGCATTTGCACGGCGCTCACGCCGTATCGCGACGCGTTAGCAGGCGTGGTGGTGGAATCGACCTACAACTGGTATTGGCTGGTGGATGGTTTGCTGGAGGCTGGCTACGACGTGCGGCTGGCGAATACCTTAGCGGTGAAACAGTACAGCGGCCTGAAATATACCAACGATGAAAGCGACGCACGATTTCTGGCGCATCTGTTGCGCTTAGGGATCTTGCCGGAAGGGTACATTTATCCGCGCGCGCAACGTGCGGTGCGGGATTTGTTACGGCGTCGCTTGCTATTGGTTCGACAGCGGACGATGCAGCATTTGAGTCTGCAAAGTTTAATTGCGCGGCACACCGGCCAGCGCTTGACGAGCGCGCAGGTCAAACAACTGGATGCGGACAAGCTGGGTTGTTTGTTGCCGTGTGTGCCGGTCTTACTGACGGCGCGGCTTGCCCGAAATCTGATGCACACAATTAGCGAATCGATTGCGGAGATCGAGCGCGCGGTCGGTGGTCACTGTTTATCGACGCGGCCGTATGCGCTGGTCAGCAGTGTGCGCGGAATTGGGCCGATCTTAGGCCAGACGATTGTGCTGGAGACGGGTCCGATTGAGCGCTTTGCCGGGGCTGGCGATTACGCTTCGTACAGTCGTTGCGTACCGAGTCAGAAGATCAGCAACGGCAAGAAGAAAGGTGAGGGCAATCGCAATAACGGCAACAAGTATTTAGAGCTGGCGTTTGTCGAAGCAGCGCATTACGCGGCGATCTGGGAGCCGAAAGTCAAACGCTACTACCAACGTAAGATGGCGAAGACGCATGTGATGGTGGCGAAGAAAGCGGTGGCGAACAAACTCGCCAAAGCGTGTTTTTATATGCTGACACGCAATGAGGTGTTCGATGTAGATCGCGCGTTCGCTTGAACTGTCGTGTGGCCTGAGGTCGAAAGGGGTCTGGTGAAAAGCCCTGAGTCTGATTACCCGGTGCCACACGCCTTAATGGTTGCGGAAAGTGCCTCGTTACTGAGCCCCTTGGAGACTGACGCCAAGTCCTAACTCTGACTAATTTGGACAGTTAACGGGTACCGACGATTTTGTGGGGCATTGATTGCCAAGGGCGGTTCAACGTCATCAAAGATGCCGTGAGCAAGGCCTTAATCCAGATGGGTGACTGATGCACTTTCCCTGTGCGGGATGAGTAGCACTGACATCAGAATCTCGGGCGCATGGACCGACTGTTGAGGGACGCTAAAGAAATTGCATGAGTGGGAGCTCAGGCGCTCACTCGCCTACTTGACACGAGACGGCTAATGGGTGACCCCTTGATCCCCTATTGGTCGAAATGGCACCGGATATCGCGCGCGATGTGACGGTGCCTCGGGTGATGGCAGCCTATCGCCACAACCTGGACGCGATGGCAGCCCGACTGGATGGC
>JANLSI010000756.1:0-4777 GCA_031362345.1 Pseudomonadota bacterium | reverse complement strand
GGCAGAGTAACGGTTCTTACGGGTCCCGGAGCGCGCAGATTTCCAAGAACGAACTGAAGGAAGTATCGAAAGTTGCGACCTGGCGCAATTACACCGGTGCTGAGACGGTGTTCGCCGAAGGCGACAAGGAGCGCGCGTTCTACGTGCTGGTCGAAGGCTCGGTGTCGGTCTCGATCAACGGCACGCGCATTCGTGATCTGGATGCCGGCGAGTGCTTCGGCGAAATGGAATATCTGTCCAATACCGGACGCACCGCCAGCGTGATCGCCAATCGTGATGCGACCATCATCAAGGTCGAGCGGGATTTCAAAGAGTGGGCCTCGTTGCCGGGCCAGGTGCGTCTGAACCGCGCTTTCCAGGAAGTGCTCATCGACCGTCTGCAGGCCACTAGCAAGGCGCTCGCCCGCGCGTTGCGCTGAAGGCTTGGTTCGTCCGTCGGTGCGCGCCGTCAGGACGCGGCGAAGCGCAGGTAGGTGATCGTCCCCCACACCGACAACATCAGCAGGAAGACCAGGAACACCGCAGCTGCGGCGTAGTCCTTCGCACGCCCCGATAATTCGTGGTGCTCGGTACTGATGCGATCGGTCAGTGCCTCGATGGCGGAGTTGAACAATTCGGTGACCATCAGCATCACCAGGCTGCCGTTCAGAAGTGCGACATCGAGCGCATCACGACCGAGCCAGAAACTGAGGGGGAGCAGCACCACACCTAGTAGCATCTCTTCGCGGAAAGCGGTCTCGTGTCGCCAACCGATGCGCAGCCCGCGCAGCGAGTGGCCGCAGGCGCGCAGCATGCGCTGAAGACTGTGGCGCGCCCGGGCCATGGTCGCGATAGCTTCGAATCAGCCTAGGAAAGGGCGCGCGCCAGAGAGCGTGGCGTGACTGCGGCGGGTGTGGCTGGTGGACATGGCGCTTCATGAGGCTAGGCGTGCGACAGGCGGCAGTATAGCCACAGCTCGCGCCCGTGCCGACTCCGCCGCACCGCCCTGCGTGTCAGGGCTTGCAGGAGAAATGTGTCTGTATATAATCACACCTGTTTTTATATACAGGTTTCGTCATGGTCACTGGATTGACGGCGCGACAGGCGGAAATTCTCGCGCTCATACGCCGCACCGTGCAGCAGACTGGCATGCCGCCGACTCGTCAGGAGATCGCGGTGGCTTTCGGCTTCCGCTCCGCCAACGCCGCCGAGGAACATCTGCGCGCGCTGGCCCGCAAAGGCATGATCGAACTCCTGCCCGGTTCCTCGCGTGGCATACGCATCATCGGTGAGGCGGTCAGTGCCGCCCACGGCCTGCCAGTGGTTGGGCGGGTTGCCGCCGGCCAGCCGCTGCTCGCCCTCGAACACATCGAAGACCATTGCGCGGTCGCCCCCGAGCTGTTCAAGCCGCGCGCCGATTACCTGCTGAGGGTGCGGGGCATGAGCATGCGCGACGCCGGCATACTCGATGGCGATCTGCTGGCCGTACATGCCACCCAAGCGGTGCGCAACGGTCAGATTGTGGTTGCGCGCATCGATGACGAAGTGACGGTCAAACGTTTCCGCAGGCGTGGCAATCGTATCTCGCTGTTGCCGGAAAACCCCGATTTCGAGCCCTTGGAGATCCAGCTCGGCGCCCGTGAGCTGGTGATTGAGGGACTTGGGGTCGGGGTCTTGAGAACGCATTGGCAATGACTCTCGACGAGCTCCTGCAGCGTGCCTGTGTGTGGCGTGCCGGGGCCGGTACGCCGCTGGTCCGCGCTGGCCTGGCCAGTGGCTATTCGGCACTGGATGACATCCTGCCCGGGGGCGGTTGGCCACGTGATGGCTTGACCGAGATCCTGTCGGCGGCGACCGGCATAGGCGCTCTACGACTGGTTCTACCGGCGCTGGCCAGACTGAGTCGCGAGGGGCGCTGGATCATCTGGGTGGCTCCGCCCCATGTTCCCTACTCTCCGGCACTGCATGGTTATGGTCTCGATCTGACCCGTGTGCTGGTGGTGGATCTTCCCGAGGACGACGCGAGCACGCGCAGCCAGACTCTGTGGGCCTATGAGCAGGCCTTGCGTTTTGGTGATTGCGGAGCGGCGCTACTGTGGCAGGACACGATCTCGAACTTGCGCCTGCGCCGTCTGCAGTTCGCGGCAGCAACCAGTTCGACCTGGGGGCTGGTATTCCGTCCTGCGCGTTGTGCGTCTCAGCCTTCACCCGCACCACTGCGGCTTGAAATCGAAGCGCTGACCGATCCGCTGTCCGACGTGCTCGCCACTGCCTCTTCGCTGCGTGTGAGTTTGCGCAAGGCGCGTGGTGCGCAGGCCGGCCTGCATTGCCAGTTGAAATTATAAAAAGGAAATATCCGATGCCCAGTTCAGTGCCCTCAATGACGACTTTCCCGTCGACCATGCCGGCCAGCGTGCGACCCTTGGACGACGCTCGGCCGTTGGCCCGGCCGCTGCCTGCGGCGGCGTTGTGGCTGCACGTTCATCTGCCGCAACTGCCGCTCGAGGTGCTGACGCGTGGCATGGCCCACAGTCGTGCCTGCGTGCTGGTGCAAGGCGAGGGCGGTCGCCGCAAGGTGGTGATGGCGAATACCCGGGCGGCGGCGCTCGGTATTCGCGCGGCTATGCCGCTCGGTGCCGCCCATGCGCTGGGCGAGATAGTCGAACTTGAGCGTAACGAGCGGGCCGAGCAGCATGCGCTCGAAAACCTCGGCTTATGGGCGATGCAGATGACACCCCTGGTCAGCCTCGTGCCGCCCGATGGTGTGCTGCTCGAAGTGCGCGGCAGCCTGCGCCTGTTCCATGGTCTCGACGGTCTGCTCGCGCGCCTGCGTCAGGGACTCAAACAGCTTGGCTATCGTGCTCAGTATGCGGTCGCTCCGACGCCGTTGGCGGCAACCCTATTGGCGCGTGGCACGGCGCGCAGCGTGGTGCAGGACAGCCACGACCTTGGCCGTCATCTCGGCGGTCTGCCGCTGGAGGTACTGCGGCTGGCGCCGTCCGAACAGGACGCACTCGACAGCATCGGGGTGCGCACCCTGGGCGAATGTCGACGTCTGGCGCGCACCGATCTCGCGCGGCGCTTGTCGCCGGCCTTGCTGGATCTATTCGACCGTCTCTACGGTCAGAGCCCCGATCCCCGCGCCACCATGCCAGTCCCGTCGGTATTCGAAGCAGCGCTGGAGCTACCATGGGAAGTGCGTCATGCCCAGGCCCTGGTGACCGCCGGTGAACGTCTGTTGCTCGAATTGCAAGGCTATCTACGCGCGCATTCGGCCATGACCCGACATCTGCATTGGCGCCTGCGTCATGGCGCTCGTTATGAAGAGCGCTTCGATATCCGGCTGACCCATCCGGCCCGCGACCACCAACACATGCTGCTCCTGTTGCGCGAGACACTCATGCGCATGACGCTCAAAGAGCCGGTGACGTCGCTCGAACTTAAGGTCGATGACTTGGTACATGGCAGTCCGGCCATGGGCGCTGATTTGTTCGGCGTACGACATCACGCCCAGGGGGAGGCTTATGCGACCTTCGTCGATCGTCTGCGCTCCCGTTGCGGCACACAGGCGCTGCGCGCCATGGATCTACAGCCCGATCATCGACCCGAAGCCGCTTGGCGCTGGCGGGAGAACGACGAGCCGGTGCGGCGGGGTGGGATTAAAACCCTTTTTTCCGATGGGCTGAACACACGACCCGTATGGCTGGTCAAAGAGCCCGTTACCTTATCCACCGAGCATGGCCTACCCCAATTCGATGGTCCGCTACGACTGGTGCCGGCACGTGAACGCATCGACACCGGATGGTGGGATGAGCGCGGCCTGGCGCGGGATTACTTCATTGCTAAAACAACCCGTGGCAGCCGGCTATGGGTGTACAAGGAACTCGATGGCGAACAACGTTGGCGGCTTCACGGCGTATTCGAGTAAGCCCGCAAGTACCGCTCACTGCGGCGCACTTCGGCCCTGCGACGCGGTCTCGAACCGAGGCCTTTTAGCATCGCCGCAAAGTCCATCCGAGCTACTTCAAAAACCACAGTCCTGGCCTCGTCTCGGCGGTCCTTGTGACCTCTTCCATGACAAACGCGTTGCACGAAGTGCCAACTAGCAGGCAAAATCCGCCCCGGAATGGGGGAAGCAGCGCCGCACACCTTGCCTCGCGCATCGGTCTGGGCAGAACGATGCCGAACCCCGACTTTCTGTCTAGATATTGCGGGCTTAAATTAACTATCTCACTAATGTTACGAACCAGTTATAATCCCAGCCGCTGCGTCAGGGGGGACAGCCCAGTTTCGCTCGGGTTTGTCGATTCAGTCCGTACAATTCAACTCCAATCATGATGAAAGCCACCATAATCAACAACATATTGCCGCTGCGCAACGCCGACTTCGCGACTCTAGTCGACGCGCTCGAATATGCCGCCCAAGGCGAGGCCGGATACAACTTCTACGACGGTCGTGGGGAGCTATCCGCTGTTCTCAGCTACAGGGAGTTGCGTATCGAGGCTATGGCCCTGGCGCGCCGCCTGCGCGGTCTTGGTTGCCGGCGCGGCGCCCGTGTTGCCATCGTGGCCGAGACCGAGCCGATGTTTCATCGGTTTTTCTTCGCCTGCCAATATGCCGGCTACATCCCGGTCGCCCTGCCGGCAGGTTTTCAGCTCGGCGCACGCAAGGCTTATGTCGAGCAACTAGAACGCATGCTCGATAGCTGTGGTGCCGACGTCGCGGTCGCCCCGGAGTCCCACGTAGGATTCTTACGCCAGGCCGTGGAGCGGCTTAACCTCGTCAAAGCTGGAACCCC
>JANLSI010000736.1:0-2038 GCA_031362345.1 Pseudomonadota bacterium | reverse complement strand
TCGATGGACTCGACTTCGGCTAGCGCCACCGGTGTCGTGACCTTCTTGAAGCGGAACAGGCCACGCAGGGTGGCGCGATGCTCGCTCTGGTCATCCACCGCCTGCGTGTATTCCTTGAAGACCTTGTATTGGCCCGAGCGGGTCGAGTGCTGGAGCTTGAACACCGTGTCCGGATTGAACAGATGGTATTCGCCGTCGCGGCGCCACTGGTATTCACCGCCCCACGCCAGATCGGGCTTCTTCACCACGCGTTGGGGAAAGGCGTCGTGATGGCGCAGGGCCACCTCGCGTTCGATGACGTCCAGACCGACGCCGCCGATGCGTGATGCGGTCCAAGTGAAATAACGATCGACGAAGGCCTTGTCGAGACCGACCGCTTCGAAGATCTGTGCGCCGCGATAGGACTGCACGGTCGAAATGCCCATCTTGGACATGACCTTGAGCAGACCCTTGTTGACCGCCTTCAGATACAGGCGCACGGCGGTGTCGTGATCGCTCTCGCCTGCGTAGCGGGTTTTGGCATTGGTGGTCAGGATCCGTTGACGCAGCATGTCGTCCAAGGTCTCGAGTGCGAGATAGGGATTGATGGCGCCAGCGCCATAGCCGAGCAGCACCGCGAAATGGTGCACTTCGCGCGGCTCACCCGACTCGATGACGAGACCGACCTTGATGCGTCGGCCATTGCGCACCAGATGATGGTGCACGCCGGCGGTAGCGAGCGCGGCCGGAATCGCGGCGTGATCGCGATCCACGCCGCGATCGGACAGGATGATGAACGCATAGCCGGCATCAACCGCCGTATCGGCCGCCGCGCACACTGCAGCGAGCGCCTGCTCCAGACCCTGCGCACCGGCGGCCACGGCATAGATGGTCGGAATGGTCTTGGTACGGAAGTCGAGCGCGGAGAGGTTGCGCAGCTTCTCAAGATCGTGGTTGTCGATGACGGGTGCATTGAGCTTGATCTGGCGGCAGCTCGATTCGCTAGGCGCGAGCAGATTGCTCTCCGGACCGATCGGTGTCGAAAGCTGCGTCACCAGTTCTTCGCGGATGCCGTCCAGCGGCGGGTTGGTGACCTGCGCGAACAGCTGCTTGAAATAGTCGTACAGCAGCCGCGAACGATCGGACAGGACCGCCAGCGCGGCGTCGGTGCCCATCGAGCCCATCGCTTCGTTGCCACTCAAGGCCATCGGCAGCATCAGCAGACGCAGGTCTTCGTGGGTGTAGCCGAAAGCCTGCTGACGTTGCAGGACCGTGGCGTGATCCGGCACATGCACCGTGCTCGGTTCGGGCAGGTCATCGATCGAGATCTGATTGCGTGCCAGCCAGTCGCCATAGGGGAACATGTCGATGTATTGCTGTTTGAGTTCCGCATCTTCGATAATGCGGCCGGCTTGGGTGTCGACCAGGAAGATGCGCCCAGGATGCAGACGACCCTTGATCTCGATGTTCTCCGGCGGGATGTCCAGCACGCCGACTTCGGAGGCCATCACGACCAGGCCGTCCTTGGTCACGTAGTAGCGCGATGGACGCAGACCGTTGCGGTCGAGTACTGCACCGATGACGGTGCCGTCGGTGAAGGCGATGGAAGCCGGTCCATCCCACGGCTCCATGAGACTGCCGTGGTACTCATAGAAGGCCTTACGTTTGGCGTCCATCGCCTCGTGGCCACTCCAGGCCTCGGGGATCATCATCAGTACGGCGAGCGGCAGCGGGCGGCCGGCCATGTGCAGGAACTCCAGCACCTGATCGAAGCTGGCCGAGTCAGAATTGCCTTCCAACACAATCGGGAAGAGCTTTTGCAGATCTGCGCCGAAGAGATCCGATTGGCATAACGCCTCACGCGCGCGCATCCAATTGATGGTGCCGCGCAGGGTATTGATTTCGCCGTTGTGAGCGATGAAACGGAAAGGGTGCGACAACGGCCACGATGGGAAAGTGTTAGTGGAAAAGCGCTGGTGAACGAGCGCCAGGGCGCTGTCCATGCGTTGGTCGCACAAATCCGGGAAGACTTTGTCGACCTGATCAGCGTTCAACATGC
>JANLSI010000728.1:0-1660 GCA_031362345.1 Pseudomonadota bacterium | reverse complement strand
GTGCCGCAATCTGCCATCCGTTCTTTTCAAACCCGCTTCCTGGCCATGACGCACATTGGCGATGCGATTACCGCCCGTGCCCGCATCACTGCCAAGCGCGAAGTCGATGGCGCACGCTGCGTGGAGATCGAGGTCTCCACGGCCAACCAGCACGGCGAGATCAAGACTACCGGCGCCGCGCTGATCGTCCTCGCGTGAGCACGGTGCCCGGCGGCGCCGGTCGTGCGCGCCTGGTGGCCGATGGCTTGTTCGTGTTGCAGGCTGGCTGCTCGCTGTTGTTCGGCATTTCGCAGTTTCGCCGTATGCTGGATTCAGTAACCGGCGTGAGCGTGACCTGGATGTTGTTCTGGGTGGCCTTCCTGGCGGTCAATCTTGGTCTCGCGGTCCGCGCCCATCGCAACTTCGCCAGTCGCATTTCGCGACAGGTCATCACGGTCTACACCCTGTGGACGGCGGTATGCGCGGCCAATCTAGCGTTGCTGCTGTGCTCGTCTGGCGTGCAGTGGTCGCTGGTCGATACCGTGACAGCCACGCTCACGCTCGGTGGTGTGGTGGTCGCGACGGCCATCGGTCGCGCGCGCGGTCTGCGTTTCGGCGATCCGATGCTGCACGCGGCCTATGCGGTGTTCTGCAAGGCCGTGCCACAACTGACCCTGGCCTGGAATATCTATCGCGAAGGGGGCGCCGGCATTTCGGTGGTGGCCTTCACCGCTGGCCACGTCACCATCGGTATGCGCCTGGTGCAGATTGTATTGTCGATTCGTGAAGCCGGACTCGACCGCAATCGTCTGGGCATGGCCATCGGCGAAACCGCCAATGAAGCGAGTTGGATAGTTGCGACGGTGGTGTGGTTCGCAATGCGATAGCAGCCTGTAGGTCCGAATTTATTCGGACATTCATTCCAGAGCGTAGCCGAGCGCCAACGAATGTCCGAATAAATTCGGACCTACAGGGCGGCGTAGCTAGTAGAGGTTCTTATGGTTGAAATCAATGGTGTGGCGCATGTCATTCTCTCGGTCAGTGATTGGCCGGCGTGCCGGCGTTTTTACGAACAGCTGCTGCCCTTTTTTGGCATGCAGCGGACGTTTGACGGCGAGGAGATGATGTACTTTGTGGGTGGTCGCACCGCCATCGGCATCAGCAAATGCGACCCAGCCTATGCTCAGGAGCGATTTATACAGACCCGCGTCGGGCTGCATCACCTGTGCTTGCGTGTGCGCGACAAAGCCTCGGTCGATGCGGTGCACGAATTCCTGCAAACGATAGGCGCCCACATCGTGCACGGTCCGGAGCAGGGCAGATGGGCACCGGGTTATTATTCGGTGTTGTTTGAGGATCCGATCGGTACACGTCTGGAAGTGAACCACGTACCGGGTCAGGGTCTGCTGGCCGAGGGTGTGGCGTTTAATCCTGGCACGGATTATCGCTGAAGAGGGCAGCCGATTAGGGGCCCGCCAGCAGCAACGGCACACGCTGTTCGGCCGCCGTCACACCGCCGTGCATGCCGAATAGATCCATATTGCGTTCGCCCGTGACCAAGTCGCGCATTGTATAGCGCTCGCGCATCTGCAAGGTGTAGTCGCCGATACGCGCCAGCAATTCAGGGTGCGCTGTGCCATGGCCAAACCAGCCATCGGCTAGCAGCTGCGGGCTGCTGACC
>JANLSI010000647.1:0-2641 GCA_031362345.1 Pseudomonadota bacterium | reverse complement strand
CCGGAATCGTCGATCACGCTGCCGATTTCCGTTTCCTGGCCGCGCACTTCGCCCGCCAACCCACAAGACAGAAAGACCTGCTGACTCGCCGCACCGATGGTGGCGGGCAACACACGGTAACGCAGAGTCAGGTCGTAGTTGAGCGAGTCACCAAAATCGAAGTCTTCATGGCCGGCCTCGCCCTGGCCTTTTACCGCGCCCAGCATATTGGCGCTCAATGACCAGCGGCCGCGCGCATGGCTGAGTGCCACGCCGAATAATCCGTCGGTGGAACCGGTGCCGAGCTGAAGATGGGCATCGAGATAGGCGCCATTGTCAGTGCGCCCGGTGGTGCTGCCGGTAGGTGTCTTGATGCCAGCCAGCAGCGCAACCGTGGTAGTGGTGGCGAGGGTATGATGTTGAAGCACGCGCGCGCGGGCCAGTAAGGAAATGTCGCCGAGACCACTGTCACCGCCACGCTGATCTTGGTCTACGCCGCGCAGTGCCGGATCGTCGCCGGGCTTGAAATCGGGATCGTGATGCGGTTCGTCGCCACCGTGATGTTCGAGATGACCATCGACTTGCGTGACGCGAAAAGGCACGACCGCGATCAGCGTCAGCCACGGGCGCGGATTCCAGAAGCCGGTGACATCGGTGGTGTAATAGGTCTCGCTGGCGCCCGGGTTGGTGAGTTGGCGACTGCCGTCGTAGACACTGGCCAGGCGGGTATAGCGCTCAGAGACGCGCAGGCCGCGGCCGTTTATGGTATCGAGGGGAGACACACCCTGGGAAATCAGGCAGTAGTCGCAGGCCACTACCTGCGGTGCAATGGCCATCGCCACCCACCCCACTACTGAACGTAATATCTGGTCCATCGCTACGCTTTGCCCGTCGTTTGCAGCTCGCGGATCCTAGGCGGCGGATCGTACCGCGTCACTGCGCTACTCGTCGCCGCGCCGCCGGATCGAACGCTGCGCTAGCGGTCGGCTCGCTGGCAGCTTTTCGTCCGACAGCCTGTCCATCAGATCGGCCAATCGTCGCGACTTTCTGACCAGGTAGAAGGTCACTACCGCGGTCACCACCACCGTCGCCAACAGGTAGACCAGACGCAGTGCGATGGGCGCACTGGTCTCGTCGATGATATTCATGCCCAGAAAGCCGGTCGCCACCGTGCCTATCAAACTGAAGGTGGTGACCACCGTCAGGCGGGTGACGGTGGTCGATTGACGGCGCTGCGCGTCGCTGTCGAGATACTGGCTCATGTCGCGCAGCTCTTCCTTGACCTCAGCATAGAGCTCATCGTTGCCGAGATGGCGCACACAAGCGCGGTGCAGGGCTTGCATATGGGGATGCTCGGACAGCACATTGAACCAGTAGCGGTGGGTAAAGCGCAGAAAGGAATCGAAACTGGCGTGCACACGGTCACGGAAACGCCGAATGGAGTTCCTGTCGTGCACATCGAGATCATGGATGGCATCGACCAGGCGGTCGGAGAACATTAGCAGCGCCGCCTGTTGAAAATGCGCGATTAGAAAAAGCATGAAGTACTGATGGCGGAACTGCCCGAGCAGGCCCCGTTCGAGATCAAGAAAATAAGGCGAGCGCGCGTCACCGATCACCGACAGCACGCGGCCACTGCACAAAAAGCGCGTATTGGGGCCGTCGCTGGTGCCACTCCAGTAGCGATCGAAACTGTAGCGCGCGAAGAAGGCCGTAATGTCCGGATCGTTGTACGGCATCGGTTCGTCCGGGTGCACGCTGGCAATCAGGCCGAGGCGCACCCAGTCGGCATCGGCGATGGCGCGCGGATCGTCGATGGCGAGATAGGCCATTAAGGGCATGCGGTGGTAAGCAATCTGCCGATAGCGCAGCAGGCCTTCGCCATAGGAGGCATCGAGCACCAAGGGTTCGACCAGATAGGCCCAGTGCGAGGCGGTACCGGCGGCGCGGTACTGACAGGCGAATTCCAGATACTTGGCGCGATTGCCGCTGTCGGAGGTGGCCAGCACGCGGTCCTGCGCATCCAGCCATTGCGCCGACCAAACGTTGTGCACGCCATTGCCGTTTTCGTCCCAGGTGGTGGGATAGGCGCGGCCGAAGCGGTACATGAGATCGAGCGCAGTAGAAAGTGGCAGGTCGTCGGCCATCACTTCGACGTTGAGCAGCGCGACGTCGACGTCGTCGAAAAAATACAGATCGATGTGTACGACCTTGAGCACCAGCGGCTCGCTGCCAGCACGCAGGATCACGCGCAATGCGGTGATGTCGTGGCGACGATAGACGCGTAGCGCCGATTCGCCGGGCGGTCCCTGGTGCGCCTGCGGTCGCGCGCCGCGGCTTTCGCCATACAGGAAGCGCTGCACATAGGGCAGGAAGGACACGAATTCCTTGTAATGCCGTTCCTGGAACTGGCTGGGATCGGCGGTAAATTCATCTTCGACCCGCGACCACAAACCGGCCGTGTCGGCAGCTTCCAGCAGTTGCCAGTGACTGTGCTGCTCCTGCTCGCCTGGTATCGGCATGAGTTGCAAGGGCCACAGCAACATCTGCCGGAAATGACGAACGAGATGATCGGAACCGTCGAGAGAGACCATGGGCGGGCCTTGCGCGCGATTGCAAAGCGGCGACTATAAATCCTTCCGTCTGTTTTGTGGGTCCGACT
>JANLSI010000607.1:0-2334 GCA_031362345.1 Pseudomonadota bacterium | reverse complement strand
TGCACCTGTTCCAGCTTGGTCTGCAACAACACCTCGGGTTTGATCGACACGTCCGCGTCGTGACTGAACACATTAATGCCTAGCAGTGGATTCAAGCCGGCGTGGTCGGCAGGGTATTTGGTGAGCACGAACAGGGGCACGCCGTGTTCGTGCGCAATGGCATCGGCGATACCGGCGGCGCTGAAATGGATGCGACGCATTTGCGGAATCACGGCGGTGTCACCGTGGTAATGCCAGGTGAGCGGTTGCACGAAGGTAATGCCGGCGATATCCCGCGACAAGGCGATGTTGTTCACGTAGATATTAAACACCACGAGCAGCGGGATCAGGCCGAGCAGTACATAGCGCGCCTTGCCCTGCGGACCACGCAAGCGCGGGCGTAACTTCAGCGTATCAGACATGGGCGGCTTGGGTCCTGCGTGCAGCGGTGAACGTCGCGCGCACCCTAACAGTTGACCCGACCGCTGGGCAATCGTGAACGACGTCCGCTTGACCACTCGCCAGCGATGACAAACGATGCAGAGCACACCAATGACGAATGCAGGGAGAACAAGCGATGAAATTCGGCGCGATGATCGGTACGCATATCAACGACTGGCAGCTGATCAAGTTTGCCGAGGATCTCGGCTACGACCACGGCTGGGTGCCGGACTCGCAGATGATCTGGTCGGACTGCTACGCGGTGCTCGCACTCGCGGCGGTCAACACCTCACGCATCAAGCTTGGTACCGGCGTCTCGATTGCACCGACCCGCATCGCACCGGTCACAGCCCATTCCATCGCCAGCATCGCAGCACTCGCGCCGGGCCGGGTGTTTCTCGGTCTCGGTACGGGCCACACGGCGATGCGCGTGATGGGCATGAAACCGATGAAGCCCAAGCCCTTCCGCGAATATCTGCGGGTGGTACGCGCACTGCTGGCCGGTGAGGAAGTGCAGTACACCCTCAACGGTGAAACCCGTGACATCCGCTTCCTGCATCTCGAGCGCAAGTTCATCGATATCAGCCAACCGATCCCGATCTGGGTGGCGGCCAATGGGCCGGGCGCACTGCGCGCTGCGGGTGCCTATGGCGATGGGCGGATCTCGGCCTTGAACGAACCACCGGCGCTCGTCCATGAGAGTTACGAACTGATGCGCGCCGGTGCGGCTGAAGTCGAGCGCGCCTTACCGGCAGATTTTCACAGTGCTGCGCTGACCAGTGCCGTGGTGCTGGGCCCGGGCGAGCAGCTCACCAGCCCGCGCGTCATCGATCAATGCGGATCGCAAGTCGCAGCGGCGCTACATTACTGCTACGAAAACTGGCGCCTGTCCGGCGACGACTCGGCGCTGCCGCTGGCGGTGCGCAATGTGTGGGACGAGTACTGCGCCTATGTCGGCACGATGTCGATGCCTGAGCACAAGCGCTACCTGCAGATCCATGAGGGCCATTGCTCGTGGCTGGTGCCCGAGGAACGGCGCTTCATCACCCCGGCGGCGATTGAGACCTGGATCCTGGCCGGCGAGCCCGAGCAGATCATCGCCCGCCTGCGCGCGGCCGAGGCCGCCGGACTGCGCGAAATCACCCTGCTGCCACCGATGGATCATGCGCGACGGGTATTCCGTGATTTCGCCACCCACGTCATTGCCCGCTATTGAACCCTACCGACGTGGCGCGGTGACGCGCGCCTGCCCGTACAATGGCGTCGGGCACATGATGTCCGGCGCCAACGATAGGAGCGCAATGCCAGCATGAATGAGCACAAATACCAGATACGCGTGAGCGCCCAGTGCGCGTTTCTCGCAGATCAATCAGAGCCATCCGCCAACCGCTACGCCTTCGCCTATACCATCACCATCGCCAATATCGGCGCCGTGCCGGCGCAATTGCTCAGTCGTCACTGGCTCATTACCGACGCGAATGGCCGCGTGCAGGAAGTGCACGGTGACGGGGTGGTCGGCCAGCAACCGCTGATCGAACCGGGTAGCGCCTTTCAGTACACCAGCGGCGCGGTGCTCGAAACACCGCTGGGCAGTATGAGCGGCACCTACCAGATGCAGGCCAGCGACGGCGAACAATTTAAGGCCGCTATTCCGATCTTCCGACTTGCAGTACCGCGCATTCTGAACTGAGGCCGCGGCGCGTGGCGACTTACGCAATCGGCGATGTGCAGGGTTGCTATCGCGAATTCGAGGCCTTGCTCGCGGCCATCGACTTTGCGCCGGATGCCGATCGGCTGTGGTTGGTGGGTGACTTGGTCAACCGCGGCCCGCAATCGGCGGCGGTAGTGCGCGCCGTGATGGCGCTCGGCGAGCGGGTCGTGACGGTGCTCGGCAACCACGATCTGCATCTGCTG
>JANLSI010000555.1:0-4003 GCA_031362345.1 Pseudomonadota bacterium | reverse complement strand
GCCTGCATGTCGGTCGGGAAGCCCGGATAGGGTGAGGTGTGAATGTTCACCGCGCGTAAGGCCTCGCCCCGCATGTCGAGTTCTATCCAGTCCTCGCCCATGGTCATATGGGCACCGGCTTCGTTCAACTTGGAGATCACGGCCTCGAGCAATTGCGGGCGGGTGTTTTTCAGTTTCACTTTGCCGCCGGTCATGGCGGCGGCGACCAGATAGGTGGCGGTCTCGATGCGATCGGGCAGGATGTCGTAACGGGTGCCGCCCAGTGACTCGACCCCTTCGATGCGGATGGTATCGGTGCCGGCACCTTCGATCTTGGCGCCCATGGCGATCAGACAATCGGCGAGGTCGACGACTTCCGGTTCACGCGCGGCGTTGCGCAGCACGGTCACACCCTTGGCCAGCGTCGCCGCCATCATGAGATTCTCGGTGCCGGTCACAGTGACCAGGTCGAGCACGATGTCGACGCCCTTCAAGCGCTTGGCCTTGGCGCGGATGTAGCCGCCCTCAACCGACAACTCCGCGCCCATCTGGGTCAGGCCCTGCAAATGCAGGTTGACCGGCCGCGAACCGATCGCGCAACCGCCCGGCAAAGACACATCGGCGGTACCGAAACGCGCCAACAGCGGACCCAGCACCAGAATCGACGCGCGCATGGTGCGCACGAGCTCGTAGGGCGCGAAGAATTCCTTGATGGTGCTGGTGTCCACTTCGATGTGCATGCGCTCATCGACCGTCAGCGAACAGCCCATGCGCCCCAGCAGCTCCATGGTGGTGGTGATGTCGTGCAGATGCGGCACGTTGCCGATCACCATCGGCCCCTCTGCCAGCAGCGTCGCAGCGAGGATGGGCAGCGCCGCGTTCTTGGCACCGGAAATACGAATCTCGCCGGCGAGCGGAATGCCGCCGTGAATGATGAGTTTGTCCATCGGGGCTTAGACGTTAGTCACAGCGTCTGGAATTTGCGCGCCTTTTCCCAAGCGTCCTTGGTATAGGTCTGAATAGAGAGCGCATGTATCGCGCCTTCCATACTATCGCCGAGCGTGCCATAGACCATGCGATGCTGTTTGATCATCGGCACGCCGGCAAAGGCGTCGCTAATCACACGCGCAACGAAGTGCGAGCCATCGCCCTCAACGTGCACTTCGGCGCCGGCCAGGCCGGTTTCTATCATCTGACGAATTTCATTGGGAGTCATACGTTTCTACGCTTTGCGGCGGTCGGTGAAGGCATCATTGCGTCTTGGCTGCGAACCGTTGATTCTTGGTTTCGAGCGACTGAATAAGCGCCGGTAAGCCGTCGTTCTTGATCGCTGCGGCGAACGAGGCGCGGTAGGTCTTGATCAGGCTCACGCCATCGACCGACACGTCGAACACCTTCCAGTCACCGGTCTTGTTGTGCAAGCGGTAGACGATCGGAATCGTAGAGCTGCCGGGCTGCGAGATTTCCTGCTTGACGGTGGCGGTATTGGCCGCAATCGCCGCATCAGCATCGGGATAGCCAATGGTCTGGTCGGAAAATTCGATCAGCGCAGTGGCGTAGGTTCGCACCAGCAGCTTGCGGAATTGATCGACGAAGGCGGCGCGAGTGGCCTGGTCAGCACCGGCCCAGCTATCGCCCAGCACCCATTGCGCCATGATCGCGAAATCGAAGTGCGGGAAGATGAGTTCCGCGACCAGGTCGTACATCTTACCCGGCTCGGCGCGTAGCGTTTCCTTGTCGGTCTTGACCCGTTCCAGCACATTGTCGGTAGTGGTGCGCACGATATCGAGTGGCGGCGCTTCAGTAGATGCGATAGCCAGCGCACCCATCAGCAACAGGAAAGACGCCACCGAAATTCGAAGGAAATGCTTCATGCCATTGGTCCTCTGTCACCAGCAGATTGGTCGAACGCCGCGCGCACGCGCCGCGCCAGGTAGTCAAGGTTGGATGTCGCGGGCGCGAGTCCCACCGCTGAGGCGAAACCGGGCGCGCCCATGGGGAGCGCTAATGTAGCACAAAGCCCCGTCACTGTAGGCTCGTAGCCGAGTGTCGCGCACGCTACTCAGGCGCGCTGTTCGACCAGTTCGACCTTGTAACCATCGGGGTCCTCGACGAAGGCGATGACGCGCGTACCACCCTTCATCGGGCCGGCCTCGCGCACCACGCGACCACCGCGCGCCTTGATGTCGGCGCAGGCCGCATAGACATCGGGCACACCGAGGGCAATGTGTCCATAGGCGGTGCCGAGTTCGTAGTTGTCGGTATCCCAATTGTGGGTCAGTTCGATGACGGTGTTGTTGTCTTCGTCACCGTAACCGACGAAGGCAAGCGTGAAACGTCCGTCAGGGAAATCATGGCGGCGCAGCAGACGCATACCCAATACTTCAGTGTAGAAGGCCAGCGACGCGTCGAGCTTGGTCACGCGGAGCATGGTGTGCAGCATTTTCATCTCTGTTCTCCCTTGCTAAGGCCAGGCAGCTTACCTGCTCAGCGGATGTCGATTTCCACACAGGCGGCAGCGGCACGCGCTTTGGCGCGCGCCTGTTCGATGTTTTCGCCGCGCGCGAGCGCCACCGCCAGGCGACGTTTGCCGGCGATGCTGGGCTTGCCAAAGATGCGCAAATCGGTGCCCGGCACCGCCAGCGCACGTTGCCAGCCGCTGTAACGGATGTCGATGCCATGACCGCTGCCGAGGATCGCGCAACTGGCCGCCGGCCCGCAGGCTTCGATCGGCGGCAACGCCACGCCCAGCACGGCCCGCACGTGCAGAGCGAACTGCGAGCAGGGTTGCGAGATCATGGTCACCATGCCGGTGTCGTGCGGGCGCGGCGAGACCTCGCTGAAATAGACCTCGTCGCCCTTGATGAATAACTCCACGCCGAACACGCCATAGCCGCCAAGCGCTGCGGTCACAGTGCGGGCGATCGCGCAGGAGCGCTCAAAGGGCACGGCGCTCATGGCTTGCGGCTGCCAGGATTCGCGATAGTCACCGTCGATCTGCAGATGACCGATGGGCGCACAGAAACTCGTGCCGCCGGCATGGCGCACGGTCAACAGCGTGATTTCGTAGTCGAAGTCGACAAAGCCCTCGATGATCACCCGCTCGCGCGCAGCGCGACCCCCGGTAATCGCGGTGCGCCAGGCTGCTGCAGCGGCGGCGGGCTCGCGCACCGTGACCTGGCCCTTACCCGAAGAACTCATCACCGGTTTCACAATGCAGGGCGTGCCGATGGCGGTCACCGCCGCCACGCACTCGGCCTCGCTGCCGGCAAATCGATAGCGCGAGGTCGGCACACCGAGCTGTTCGGCGGCGAGACGGCGTATGCCTTCGCGGTCCATGGTCAGGCGCGTGGCCGTGGCGGTCGGCACGACGTTGAAGCCGGCCTTTTCCAGTTCCAGCAACTGGTCGGTCGCAATGGCTTCGACCTCGGGCACGATGAAGTGCGGCTGCTCGCGGCGGATCAAGGCGCCGAGCGCGACGGCGTCGAGCATATCGATGACATGGGCACGCTGCGCAATCTGCATGGCCGGCGCGTTTGCATAGCGATCGACGGCGATCACTTCGAGGCCCAGACGCATCGCCTCCAGTGCAACTT
The DNA here is from genome assembly GCA_031362345.1 of Pseudomonadota bacterium. Taxonomy (GTDB): domain Bacteria; phylum Pseudomonadota; class Gammaproteobacteria; genus JADJYF01. Next base: position 428 of record JANLSI010000555.1, on the reverse strand, counting down.
CGCGGCCCAACTCGCCGGCGCCGAGCAAGAGCAAACGCGTGGCATGGGCCGACAACGGCGTTCCGATCGAAGCGAGGGTCATGGGCAACACTTAAGCGTCAGCGAAATTCAGGGAGCGGCGGCCGAGCGGCAGTTGAAACCCAGGGCCGTCAGTTCGGCGACAGTATCGGGTGGGAGCCCCGCGCATGCAACGCCGAAGGCTCCGAATTCACGACGCAAAGCATAGCGACGACGAATGTCGTCGAAGTGCGCTGCGGCCAGCGCGCGACTCATGCTCAATGTGGCGCGCATGCGCACGTCATGGGCCGCGATCGGATAGAGACTCGCGAGTAGCGCGACGGTGCCGCCTTGCGCTGGAAACTCGAGCGGCGTAGCGACGGACGGCAACACCACTGGCGCTTGCACCGGCGCCAGGCCGCGCCACCGCC
>JANLSI010000540.1:0-4261 GCA_031362345.1 Pseudomonadota bacterium | reverse complement strand
CACCGCGACCTGGTGCGCGAGACCGCGCGCGATATGGCGAGCCCCTGTCTATACACCTCTCTGACCTCGATCATCGGCTTCGGCTCGTTGTTATCCAGCGACATCCGCCCGATCGCCGATTTCGGCGCGATGATGGCCATGAGCCTGCTGCTGGTCTACTTCGTGGTCTTCACCCTGGTGCCGGCCCTCATGATCGCGCTACCGACGCGCGAGCCGCGGGTCGACGATGACGGACAATCAGGCTTCACGGTGTGGCTGGCGCGCATCACCGACCGCCATGGCACCGGCGTGATGCTGGCGACCTTGGCGATCGTGGTAGTGAGCGGCATCGGTATTTCCAAGCTTGAAGTCGAAAACAGCTTCATCAATTATTTCCGCAAGCACACCGAGATCTACCAGGGCCTGAAGCGTGTTGACGAGACGCTCGGCGGCACCACCCCACTGGAAGTGGTGCTCAAGTTCCCGTCCACGGAAGTGAAGAGCAGCGGCGGCGAACTCGATGCAGAAATGTTCGGCGACGAGCCGGGCCAGAAATCCGACACCTGGTTCACGGCCGACAAGATCGAGCGCATCAAGAAAGTTCACGACTATGTTGCGGCTGTGCCGGGTGTCGGCACGGTGATGTCGCTGGCCTCGATCGTGCGCGTGGCCGAAGATTTGAACAAAGGCCGCGAGTTCGACCCTTTTGAACTCAATGTCATCTATAAACGGCTGCCGGCCAATCTGCGCGACGAACTGCTCACGCCCTATATCAATATCGAGGCCGACGAAGCGCGTATCTCCCTGCGTATCCTCGACTCGACCCCTCATCTGCGCCGCCAGGCGCTACTGAAGAAGATCAACGAGGGTCTGCAGCACGACCTCGGCCTCAAACCTGAGGAATTCGAAGTCGCCGGCCTGCTGGTGCTCTACAACAACATGCTACAGAGCCTCTACAGCTCCCAGATCTCGTCGATAGGCAGCGCCATGGTTGGCGTACTGCTCACGCTGTGGTTCTTGTTCCGCAATCTGCGTGCGGCCATTATCGGCCTGGTGCCGAATATCGTGGCGGCGGGTGCAGTGCTCGGCTATATGGGCTGGGCTGGCGTGCCGCTCGACATGATGACCATCATGGTCGCGGCCTTGACCATGGGTATCGCGGTCGAGGACTGCATCCACTATCTGTATCGCTATCGCATGGAGTTCTATCGTTTAGGCGATGGACTGACCACGATGTATCACTGCCATGGCAATATCGCGCGCGCCGGTTTCTATACCACGCTGGTGGTGTGCGTGGGTTTCTCGATTTTAATGCTGTCGAATTTCACGCCCAGCATTCTGTTCGGTCTACTCACCACCATCGCCATGGGCATCGCGATTCTGGCAGCGCTGACCTTGATGCCCAAGCTCTTGTTGATGTGGCAGCCGTTCAAGCTGCCGGCCAAACCGGCTGCCTGAACGCAAGACTGCCCTCAGAGGCCGCTGCGCTCGGCGCCGAGCATTACCGCCGCCATCACGCAGGGTGCATCAGAGCGATTCTGCCAACGATGGCGCGTGCCGTTCTGCACCACGCAATCGCCGGCCTTGATCAAACGCGCCTGCCCATCGTCGAGCTCCAACCACACTTCCCCGGACACGATGACGACGTAGTCGACGGTGTCGGTGGTATGCATGCCATACGCGTCCTTTTCGTGGCTATGACCTAAGCCCGGCACCTTGGCGTTGTATTCGGTGCGCAGCGTTTCGGCAGCGGCGTTGCGCGCCTGCTCCTGGCGTGACGGCCAGGTCGCGAAGATGAAGCGTGTGCCGGGCACGGTGGGCAGATATTGGCTAAGACCTAATGACGAGTCGCCCACCGCAGGCAACTGCGGGGTAGCCGTCGTCGCCCACAAGGTATTCAGTTCCCAGCCCGGGCGGCCCTCCAGGGTAATGCGATTCGGCGCCTCGCCGTCGGTAACAAAGACAGACTTACCCTCGGCGTCGTGGCCGGTAACGATGCGTCGCATGGAATACTTGCTCCTCGGTGGGTGATGGCGCGCCGATCGCGGCCCAGAGAAACGGCGCCCGTTAAGGGCGCCGTCTGAGTCACTCCAGCGACTGGGCTTGGCAGCCTAGGCGGTAGCGGTTTTGGCCAGTGCGTCGGCCTGCCACCCACCGAGCGCGCGGTCGCGCACCGTGTCGGAATCGTCCATGTGCGAGTCCATCACGAACTTCGGTTTGAACACTCGTATCCACAGTGGGATGAGGGTGATGGCACCGATCATGTTGCTGGTCAGCAGCAGGCATAGCAGCAGGGCCATTTCGCTGTTGAAACGCAGCGACGAACCGGGGATCCAGTAGATGATGCCGGCGAGCACCGTCATGGCCGTGAACAGAATCGCAGCGCCGGTGGTGCGCATCGAAGTAACGATGGCGTCCAGCAGCGAGCGGTGCCGCATTTCTTCCTTGAGACGGTCGAGCATATAAATCGCGTAGTCGACGCCGACGCCGATACCGACCGAGGTCACCGGCAGGGTGTTGACGTTGAGGCCGATGTCGCGAATCGTCATGAATGCGCGGTTAGTCATCACGCAGATGATCAGCAGGATGAACACCATCACGCCAGCCGCCAGCGAGCGGTAGGCGATCATGATGGAAATCGTCACCAGCGTGATGATGGTGACCGTCATTTTCAGATCCGACAGTTCGGTTTCTTCGTTGGCAGCGGCCGTGGTGCCGATGATGCCGCCGGCGAAGGTCGGTTTCACACCGTCGATGGGATGGGCCGCGATAAACTCCTTGGCCTTGGCGATGGCTTCAGACACCGTCTTGCCGGTGGCATCCTTATAGAACACCGTGAAGTTGGCGGTGCGCCCCTCCAAGTCCATGTACTCCAGAATCACGCCTGGCACCGCCGCGCCGGCTTCATACATGAATAAGGTATTACCGATGTCCTTCTGGGTGGCCGGGATCAGCGACCAGCGCGGATCGTCGTAGTGATACAGACGATTGATCGAGCGCACCAGGTGAGGAATATCGCGCGTGCCGCCGAAGTTGGAAGTGCCGGCCATGAAGCGACCGAACTCCTCCATCACCGCCACCACCTTGGGGTCCTTCATCTTATGGGACTCGTTGCCCTCGAAGAAGATGTTGAGCTGGTTGGCACCGGCGAAGTGCTCAGCAATGGTCTTGGCCGCGACGTTGTATTCCTGATCCTGAAACAGGATCGGGGAGCCCGGCTGCTTCTCTCCGATATCGACGTGATAGCCATAATAGAAAGCCCAAGCCGTCAGACCCAGCGCGCCGGCGAAGACTACCGCCGAGGCCTTGGGACCGACCAGGAACACGCCGAGATTGTGCATCAGGCGCGAGGGCAGGTGCTTGTGCTCTTCCTGCAACGTGACCTTGGGTGTGGGCAGCAGCGACATGACCAGCGGCACCAGCACCGCCACCGTGATGAGGTTGGACGCACCCCAGAACGAGCAGTAGTAGCCGAGCTTGGCAATCAGCGGCATGGACGACAAGGCCAATACCAACAGCGCCATGGCGTCGGCCAGAATGCCGAGACCGGCCGGCAGAATCAACTCGCCCATGGCGATGCGGACCGCCGCCTCCTTATCACGTCCTATGCGAATTTCGTCGTAGAAGCGCTCCATCATCTGCACGCAGTGCGAGGCCGTTCGCGCCGAGATCAGAATGGGCACGACCAGGATCAGCGGATCGAGGTTGTAGTGCATGAAGCCGACGAAACCCAAGCCCCAGATGGCTGACAGCGCAGTACCCAGGGTCGGCACTACCACACCGGTCAGTGAACCGAAGTGAAACCACAGCAGGAACACCATGACCGCGCCGGTCACACTGAAGATCTTCACCAGCTCGTGGGAGTAGTAGTAGATCCAGCCCTTCAACATCGGCTCACCGGCGATGTAGAGGCGCGTCTTGCCGTCTTTCTCCACCTCGGCCTTCAAGGCCTGCAGCTTGGTATGGATATCAACGTAATTCAGTCGCTCTTCGTCGAAGCCCGCCACCAACAGCGCGGCGCGGCCATCGGTCGAGAGGTAGGTGCCGTAGACGATGTCGTTATTGAACGATTCCTCACGCAACTGCTTCAAGGCCTCGGCCTCGGTCGGCAGATCCTTGGGCAGCACCGACTCGGACTTGATTAAGCCGCCGGCGGTGGTGCGGATACGGCGAATCTTGGGGTGGGCGATACTCGCCACCTGGTAGTGATTCACGCCAGCTATCAGATCGACCTGTTCGGTGATGTGAACAATTTTCTTGAGGGTGTCAAAAGTAAACACAT
>JANLSI010000518.1:0-5054 GCA_031362345.1 Pseudomonadota bacterium | reverse complement strand
TGATCAAACATCGCGCGCTGTTCGTGTGGTCCGATCTCGGCCTCTTCAGTGTCGGTCTCGCGGTGTCCTTCGTGTCGGCCTTTGTGTGTATCCGTTGGCTGCTGCGTTATGTCATGCGCCACGATTTCACGCCATTCGCCTGGTATCGCATCGTGTTCGGCGGCATCGTCTTGTTGACGGCCCAGACTGGCCTGGTCGACTGGACGGCAGGGTGATCACCCTGCGAGCCATGGCCGCCGGCCCTTATTGCAGAACTGTCGACTGCTGGTCATTCCGGCGTCATACGCTTGGTCCACGATAGCTTCGAGTTCGCGCCCGCCGAGGCATCACGCCTGCGCCGCGCCTTGCATCGCAACCGTGGAGCGAATGAACATGGATGACGTCGTCGAAGATCTGTGCGCCGCCGCGCGCCGACACGAGACCGCGTTACGTGCCCTGCGCACGCCCGGTCACGGTGCCACCCCGGAGGAAGTGCAACGCCTTGAGCACAAGCTTGCGTGCTGCGAACAATGGCTACGCTTATTGCACGCCAACGATGCGCTGGCGCGCAGCCGAGCCGGTTTGCCGCAACCCTCCATTCGCTTCACGGCGCGGCGCGCGCCGCCCATCGAGCAAAGCCCGAGCACCGACGCCCAGGGTAGAGTGTTGCGCGCTTCCTGAGATTCGTCCCTGCGCCGGCGCTGAGACCAGCGCTGACGCAGACCCGCGCTGTTGCTCAGCCGAGCACGCCGCGCGCGCGCAATTCCATCACCACTTGCGCCGCCGCCTGCGCAGGCGTGCAGGTCGTGGTATCTATACGGATCTCGGCCGCCGCGGGTGGCTCATAGGGCGAGTCGATGCCGGTGAAGTTGCGAATCTCACCAGCGCGCGCCTTGGCATAAAGCCCCTTCACATCGCGCTCTTCTGCCACCGCCAGCGGCGTATCGACAAAGACTTCGATGAATTCGCCCGCTTCAAGCAGCGCGCGCGCCGACTGTCGTTCGCTACGGAACGGCGAAATGAAGGCGGTCAGCACAATCAGTCCGGCATCGACCATCAGCCTCACCACTTCCGACACGCGGCGAATGTTCTCGACCCGGTCGGCATCGCCAAAGCCCAGATCCTTGCACAAGCCATGACGCACGTTATCGCCGTCCAGCACATAGGTGTGATGCCTAAGCGCGTGTAACTGCTTCTCGACCAGATTGGCGATGCTGGACTTGCCGGCACCGGACAAGCCGGTGAACCACACACAGCAGGGCCGCTGGCCCTTGAGCTCAGCGTGCGCCGCCTTGTTGATGTCCAACTGCTGCCACTTCACATTGTGCGAGCGATGCAGGGCGAAGTGCAGCATGCCGGCGCCGAGGGTGTTGTTGGTCAAGCGATCGATGAGGATGAAACCGCCGCTGTCGCGGTTGTCGCGATAGGGGTCAAAGGCGATCGGGCGGTCGAGCTCGAGCTCCACCACGCCGATTTCGTTGAGTAGCAACTGCTCGGCGGCGACGTGCTCCATGGTCTCGATATTGAGCTTGTGCTTGATCGGGGCGACCGTCGCAGTCACGGTCTTGGTGCCGATCTTGAGCAGGTAGTTGCGACCACGTAGCAGCGGCTGATCACTCATCCACACCACCGTCGCCTCGAATTGATCGGCGGCCTGGGCCGGATTCTCGGCGCTACAAATGACATCGCCGCGCGACGCATCCACTTCATCGGCAAGCGTCAAAGTGACCGACTGATTGGCGAGCGCCTCGTTCAGATCGCCATCGGCGGTGACGATACGCGCGACGGTGGTGGTGCGGCCCGAGGGCATCACCACCACCGCATCGCCGGCGCGGATGGCCCCGCCGGTGAGGGTGCCGGCGAAGCCGCGGAAATCGAGATGCGGACGATTGACCCATTGCACCGGCATGCGGAACGGCTGCTTGTGCAGCCGCGTTTCGTCTATCTCGATAGTCTCGAGCAGAGTCATGAGCGGCGCGTCGGTATACCAGGGCATATTGGCGCTGGGCGCGGTGATGTTGTCGCCGCGCACGCCCGAAATCGGCATGGTACGCACATCGGTTAAGCCGATCTGGCTCGCCAGTTGGCGGTATTCGCGATCGATGCGCGTGAAGACCTCCTGAGCGTAGTCGACCAGATCCATCTTGTTGACGGCGACGATCACATGGCGGATGCCAAGCAGGCCAACCAGATAACTGTGGCGCCGGGTCTGGGGCAGCAGGCCTTTGCGCGCATCGACCAGAATGATGGCCAGGTCGGCGGTCGAGGCGCCGGTCACCATATTGCGCGTGTACTGTTCGTGGCCGGGCGTGTCGGCGACGATGAACTTGCGTTTGTCGGTCGAAAAGAAGCGATAGGCGACGTCGATGGTAATGCCTTGCTCGCGCTCGGCGGTGAGGCCATCGAGCAGCAATGCGTAGTCGATTTCACCGCCGCGCGTGCCGAGCCGCCGTGAATCGGCTTCGAGTGCCGCGAGTTGGTCCTCGAACAGCATCTTCGACTCGTAGAGTAAACGCCCGATCAAGGTACTCTTGCCATCGTCGACGCTGCCGCAGGTGATGAAGCGCAGCAGGCTCTTGGTTTCGTGCGCCTTGAGGTAAGCGTCGATGTCGGTCGCGATGAGATCGGATACGTGGGCCATTAGAAATAACCTTCCTGTTTTTTCTTCTCCATCGAGCCCGCCTCGTCGTGATCGATGAGACGGCCCTGGCGCTCGGAGGTGGTGGTCAAGAGCATTTCTTGGATGATTTCCGGCAGCGTGGTGGCATTTGATTCCACCGCGCCGGTCAGCGGATAACAACCGAGCGTGCGGAAGCGCACCTTTTTCATCTGCGGCTGTTCGCCGGGTTTGAGCGGCAGGCGCTCGTCATCGACCATGATCAACATGCCGTCACGTTCGACCACCGGGCGCTCGGCGGCGAAGTACAAAGGCACGATGGGAATGTTCTCCAGATGGATGTACTGCCACACGTCGAGTTCGGTCCAGTTCGAGATCGGGAACACGCGCATGCTTTCGCCACGGGCTTTGCGCGTGTTGTAGACGCGCCAGAGTTCGGGACGCTGGTTCTTCGGGTCCCAGTGATGCTGAGCGCTACGGAAGGAGAAGATGCGTTCCTTGGCGCGCGACTTTTCTTCGTCGCGCCGGGCACCACCGAAGGCGGCGTCGAAACCGTACTGACCCAGTGCCTGTTTCAGGCCTTGGGTCTTCCACATGTCGGTATGCACCTGTGAGCCATGATCGAAGGGGTTGATGCCGAGCGCCTTGGCTTCCGGGTTTTGATAGACCAGCAACTCCATGCCGGTCTGTTCGGCCGTGCGTTCGCGCAAGGCGTACATGTCGCGGAACTTCCAGGTGGTATCGACATGCAGCAGCGGAAACGGCGGTGGCGCCGGATAGAAGGCCTTGCGCGCCAGATGCAGCATGCAGGCGCTGTCCTTGCCGATGGAATAGAGCATGACCGGCTTGTCGGCCTCGGCCACCACCTCGCGCATGATGTGGATACTCTCGGCTTCGAGGCGTTGCAAATGAGTGAGTGTGTTCATGATCGGGAGTCTCTTGGGCAGGGCGTGAGCGCGTAACAGCGTCGCCTCGTGATCAATGGGCATGCGGTTGCGGGGCCGGGTGGCACGGGCGACGCTCGACACCGAGTTTACGCATCCGCGCCCGCAGCGTGTGGGGATTGATGGCGAGCAGCTGGGCCGCGCCATGCGGTCCTTCGATACGGCCCTGGGTGCTGGCCAGCGCCAGTTCGATGTGCGTCCGCATGGCCTGGTCGAGGGTGACGATGCGGCCTTCGCGGACGCTCGCGTTGACGGCTGACAGGCGTGCGGGGCCGGCGCGCAAGGTGGTGAGGGGCGTGGCACCGAGCGCAGTCGCTACCTGCAGACCGTGGCCGTCGCCGAGGATCGCCGCACGATCCATCACTGCGGCTAGTTCACGTACATTGCCCGGCCACTCGTAGGCCGCCAGCAGGACCAGATCGGTTGCGCTCGGCACCTGCAAACGCAGACCGAAGCGGCTGGCCGCGCGGCGCGCGAAATGGGCCGCCAGTGCCGCAATGTCGGCGGGACGCTCGCGCAGCGGCGGCAGCACGATGGGAAAGGTTGCGAGGCGATACCAGAGATCTTCGCGGAACTGTCCGTCCTGAATAAGATTGGGTAGATCGCGATGGGTAGCGGCGATGATGCGCACATCCACTTTGATGTCGTCCTCGCCGCCGACGCGGCGGATCAGGCCGTCCTGCAAGACCCGCAACAGGCGCACTTGGGCCGCTGCCGGCAGATCACCGATTTCATCCAGCAGCAAGCTGCCGCGATCGGCGCGTTCGAACCAGCCACGCCGCTGGGTGGTGGCACCGGTAAAACTGCCGCGTTCGTGGCCGAACAGTTCCGAGTCGATGAGTTCCGGCGCAATCGCGCCGCAATTGACGCGTATGAAGGGCGCTTCGCGGCGGCGTGAACGCTGGTGGATTTCCCGCGCCACCATTTCCTTACCGGCGCCGGTTTCGCCCAGGATCAGGACGGGTACGTCGGATTTCGTCACCAGTGCAATGCGCTCAAAGGCCGCTTTCAGCCCGCCATCGGTGCCCACCAGTTCATCGAGCCCTGCGCCGCTGCCGAGCCGCGACCGCAGCCGTGCGGATTCGGCCTCGGCGGCGTTGCGCAGGGTCGCCAGTTCGCACAGTTGAGCGTGGGTCGAAAGCGTGGCGGCAAAGGGTTCGAGCAGGGCCGCGAAGCGTTCGCGTGCGATGGCAGTGAACGGGGTCGCGTCCTCGTTGATGCCGATTAAAAACCCTAAGGCCCCCTGTTCGTCAGCCAGGCCACCGAGCCGCTGACGATCACTCGCCCCCAAGAGACCATCATCGATATGGTCACTGGGTCGGGTGCCGTCGTCCAGTTGGTTTTGCTCTTGCTCCTGGCTTTCTCAGTCTCGAGTTGGGCGATCATTTTCACCAAGCGCCGGCAGGTGCGGCACGCCGAGCGCGAGTCCGAGCGGTTCATCGACATCTTTTGGGATGCGAAGAATCTGACGGCCATCAATACCGCGGCTCTGACCGGTGGCGCAGGCAATGACT
>JANLSI010000493.1:0-3652 GCA_031362345.1 Pseudomonadota bacterium | reverse complement strand
TTGCCGCGCCACCGCGCGTACCCGCAGCCTTCCTCAAGGACATCAATGGCATCACCAGCGAGCCGGCCACGCAGCTCACTGCCAAGCCGCTGATGATCGGACGTATCGCGGGTACCGATCCGGATCATGCCGATTATTTTGTGGTCGAGATGCCGACTATCGGCCGCCGCCATGCACTGATCCGCTATCGCGATTTCTGTTTCTGGATTGCCGATCAGGGCAGCGTCAACGGCACCTTTCTGAACGGCGATCGTATCGAAGGCGAACGCCAGCTCAAGCACGGGGACCGCGTGCGCTTCCACAAGTACGAATTCGAATTCTCCATGCCGGAGATGGATGACGCCGGGCACACGTTGTTCGCCGATCCGCTGAACCGCACCATGGTCGGCGATTTGGATACCATGGTCGGCACGGCGGCCGTGATGGCTAGCAGCGTCGCAGCCGCCGATGCGATTGCGCGCGCCGGCGCCGACCATGACGACGATGCCGACGATGCCGAGTTCGTTTCACTCGATGGCGGTGGCGGGGATGCCGACGAAGCTGAGGCGGCGACGGTGCTGCCGATCAATCTGCGTTCCGGTATCTTGTCGGGCACCGCTGCGCGGGCTGACGCCGAATTCGACGCCGAGGCCTCCGCCTTTTTCGATGAAGACGATCTGGCGGTGACCGCTTCGCCCCACAGCAGTACCGTCATCGAGCGCGGCCCGATGCTGCGCATTGACGATGAAGGTGGCGACGACTTCAACGAAGACACGATGCAGATGCCCGCCGTCGTGTTGGTCCCGAGGGATTCTGCGGGTGAGGAAGAATTCAGCGAGTCGCAGACGCTGTTGCCAGTGTCGCCGGCGGCCGCTGGCCAGACCCAGGGCGTGGACATCAGTCTCGATGTGTTCATGGACACCGATTCTTTTGACGAGCAGGGGCCCGCTTCGGCCAACTCGGACGACGACGCGACCCTGATGCCGGAGCAAGTGCCGGACCGGCCGCTGGCTATTGACGATGTGTTCGACGTCACCGCCGAAGGCACCATTGCGCCGGTGCGGCCTGGTGATGACGACGAAGACGGCGACCATGATCGGACCACGATCCTGCGCTGACGCGCGCAGCTCACGGTTCGCGCTTCAGGTTCTTGCATGCGTCGTGCATTTGCCCTACTGGAACTGTTGAGCGACGGCGCCGAACACGCCGGCGCCGAACTCGCACACGCACTCGGCGTGACGCGCGCGGCGGTCTGGCATCAAGTCGCGCAATTGCGCGAGCAGGGCCTGGCGATCGATGCTGCGCGCGGTCATGGTTATCGCTTATGTGGCGGTTTCGAAGCACTCTGCGCCGACACCATTCGCAGTCAACTCAGTGGCACCGCGCGTGACACCCTGAGGGTCGAAACCGTCACCATCACCGACTCCACCAACGAACGTCTGCTGGCGGCGCTGAACGAGGGTGACATCCACGGCCATGCATTGCTAGCCGAACATCAGACTGCCGGTCGCGGCCGGCGCGGTGATCGTTGGATCTCACCACCCGGCAGCGGGCTGTGTCTGTCCTTGGCCTGGCGTTTCGATCAGCCACCGGCCACTTTCTCGGCCTTGAGTCTGGTCGTCGGCATGGCCATTGCCGAGAGTCTGCGCGAGCTGGGCGTGAGCGCGGCGCTGCTCAAGTGGCCGAACGACATTCTGTGCGACAAGGGCAAACTGGCCGGTATTCTCATCGAAATGCGCGCTGAGGCTGGCGGCCCCTGCCGCACCGTGATTGGCATCGGTATCAATGTGCAGATGTCCGCGCGGTCCCGTGCCTTGATCGATCAACCGGTGGAGGATTTCACCCACGCCAGCGGCGGTGACGTTTCACGCAACCGCCTGGCGGCGGTGCTGTTGTCAGCGCTGGCACGTACTCTGCCGCAATTCGGGCGCGAGGGTTTCGCGCTGTTTCGCGACGATTGGAAACGTTACGACGCGTTGGCCGGTCACGCGGTGAAACTCGAACTGCCGAATCGCGTGGTGGCCGGCATCGCGCGCGGCGTCGACTCCCACGGCGCCTTGCTCATCGAACATCACGGACGGTATGAAAGCTTCGTCTCCGGTCATGTGTCCCGCGCCTGACATGCTACTAGTCGACATCGGCAATACGCGCGTCAAAGCCGCCCTGGTCCAGGGCGGCGGCGCACATCTGTTGCCGCCCGGCGCGACCCGTGGCGACGAACCCTTCGGCGCCTGGGCTGCGGCCATCAACACGCGGCCAGAACGTTTGCTGGTAGCCAACGTCGCTGGCCCCGAGATTGCCATGCATCTGGTGCGCTATGCGCGCGATCGCTGGCAGCTCGACGCAGAATTCGCCGTGCCCTGTCGCAGCCGCGCCGGCATGACTACGCAGTACGCGAAGCCGGAAAAGCTCGGCGTCGATCGCTGGCTGGCGGCGCTCGCCGCCTTTTACGAAGAACACGGACCCGTGTGCGTGGTCGATGTGGGCACCGCGCTCACCGTCGATGTGGTCACCGCTGATGGCAGCCACTTGGGTGGCCTCATCGCGCCGGGACCGGATCTGATGCGGACCAGCCTCACGCGCGGCACGGCGCAACTGCACAGCGAAGGATTGAGTGTGGTTGACGGGTTCGCCAACAACACGCTTGACGCGATCTCGTTGGGCTGCACCGATGCCATCGGCGGGCTGTTGCAACGTGTCGCCGCGCGCCTCGAGCGTGTCGAGCCACGACAGACCTTCCGCTGGTATCTGACGGGCGGCGCCGCGCCGCTAGTTGAAGCCCTGCTGCCCGTGCCGGCCCTGCATCTGCCCGATCTCGTGTTACGCGGCCTGGCCGTCCTCGCGATGACACAGTGAACATGAAAATACTCGCTATCGCGCTGCTACTGGTGAACGTCGGCCTGCTCGCCTGGCAATACCAGAGCCATGTGCAAACCCTGGCCCGTAGCCACGTTGCCCACGAACCGCTACCGAGCGACGCCGCCCCCATTCAATTGGTGGCAGAGTTGCCGGCGCTGCCCGCCCTACGCGATCCGCAGACAGCCGCCGTGCCGCCGCCCGTCACCGCCGAAGTGCAGGCCGACGTGGTCGCGGCGGATGTGTGCATGGATGTCGGCCCCTTCGGCGACGCGCCATCTCGCGACCAGGTGCGCGACTGGCTGCACGACTATGTGGCCGCGACTTACATGCGCGTCGAGACCGTACGCAAACGGCAATTTTTCTGGGTCTATCTCGAACCGAGCTCGGACAGTGCCGCGCAGAAGAACCTCGCAGAATTGCACGACCGCGGTATTCAGGACACCCTGCTGATCCGTCGCGGCGAGATGAAGAATTCCATCTCCTTGGGTTTCTTCCGTTCCCAGGACTCGGTTAACCGCCGCCTGGCCGAGTTGAACGAGAAAGGCTACAAGCCGGTGGTCGTGCCGCGCTTCGAGACCTCGGACGTGTATTGGCTCGCGGCGCGCCTCGCCGAGCAATACGCGCAAGTACCCGAGATCCCCGCCACCCTGCTCGGCAGCAGCGCCAAGCAGAAGACCATCATCTGCCAGGACATGAAGACCAACGGTTCTGCGCCAGGGGCGGTCAAACTCGAAGCTAAGGCCGACAAGCCCATGGTCGAGGGGCTGACTGATTAGCCAATTGCCGTCGGGCACGCCACAATACGCGCCCTCGG
>JANLSI010000455.1:0-2543 GCA_031362345.1 Pseudomonadota bacterium | reverse complement strand
GATCTGAATCTGGCTCACGAGAGTATCGGCAGTCGCATCCTATTTGAAGCGAGCGCGGTACAGCTCTCGATGGCTAGCGACGCTCGCGCCGAATTGCATTGCGTGCACGCGGGTGCAGCGCAAGTTTTCAGCTGCGATTTTATCGCCGGCTGCGATGGCTTTCATGGTGTGTCCCGTGCCGCCATCGCCACGCTCAGCGAATATGAACGGGTCTATCCGCTGGGCTGGCTGGGCGTATTGGCCGAGACGCCGCCGCTTGGCCCAGAATTGATTTACGTCAGTCACGAGCGCGGCTTCGCCTTGTGCAGCATGCGCTCGCCAAGCCGCAGTCGTTACTACGTGCAGGTCGGGCTTGATGAAGATATTGCGCACTGGCCCGACCAACGCTTCTGGGATGAATTGCGTCAGCGCTTACCTGACGATGTCGCGGCGCGTTTGGTGACCGGGCCATCGATTGAAAAGAGTATCGCGCCGCTACGCAGTTTCGTCGCTGCGCCCATGCAGTATGGTCGATTGTTTTTGGCGGGAGATGCCGCACACATCGTGCCGCCGACCGGCGCTAAAGGTTTGAATCTTGCGCTTGCCGATGTCGCCGCGTTGGCGCGCGCGATCATCGCCCACATTCAGCGCGGTGACGGCGCGGCGCTCACGGCCTATTCCGAGACCTGTCTCAAGCGCATCTGGAAAGCCGAACGCTTTTCCTGGTGGTTCACCTCTATCACCCATAGACTGAGCGACGATGGCTTCAGCCGTCAGCTACAGCGCGCTGAATTCGACTACCTGGCGTCGTCGCGCGCCGCGCAGACGGTGTTGGCCGAGAACTACGTCGGACAGTGGCACGATGACCGTGGTGTTTGATTCCATCGCCGACGCCTATCTCTCCTCCAGCGAACTCGCCGCCTGCTTCGATGCCCGCGCCACGCTTGCGCGCATGCTCGAATTCGAAGCGGCGCTGGCCCACGCCCAAGCGCGCCTGGGCATGATTCCAACGCGCGCCGCCGAGCACATCGCCGCTGAGTGTGCCGTCGAATATTTTGATGTCGAGGCCATCAAGCGTGAGACCGCCGCCAGCAGTAGTGCGGCCATCCCCCTGGTCAATGCCTTGACCGCGCGCGTCGCGGCGCGTGATGCCGACGCCGCACTGTATGTGCATTGGGGATCGAGTACCCAGGACGTGATGGACAGTGCGTTGATGCTGCAGGCGCGCGCCGGACTCGATGCGCTCATAGCGCGGCTGCAACACATTGCCGAGGCCCTGGCCACGCTCACCCGCAGTCATGGCGAGACCTTGATGGTCGCGCGTACGCTGTCGCAGCACGCCCTGCCCACTACGTTTGCCTACAAGTGTGCGCTGTGGCTGAACGCGATGGTGTCCGCCGGCCTTGAACTCGCGCGTCTGCGCGGCAGCTTGCCCTTGCAGTTCGGCGGTGCGGCCGGCACGCTCGCCGCCTACGGCGCACGGGGACTCGAACTGCGCGATGCGCTCGCGCACGACTTGCGACTCGCAGCTAGGCTGCCCTGGCATACCGATCGCACGGTCATTCGCGCGCTCGCCGCAGCCCTTGCCATGGCGGCCGCCAGTGCCGGCAAACTGGCCAACGATCTGATCCTCATGATGCAGACCGAAGTCGGTGAACTCAGTGAAGCAGCGGGGGCGGGACGCGGCGGTTCAACGGCCTTGCCCCATAAGCGCAATCCGGTTGCAGCGATCGCCGTCGTGGCCGGTGCGCATCGCGTGCCGGGACAACTGGCGGCGCTGTTCTCCTGTTTCGATCACAGCCACGAGCGCGCCAGTGGCGCCTGGCATGCGGAGTGGCAAAGCTTGCGCGAACTGTTCGTCACGCTCGGTGCCCTGCTTGAACAATTGGATACCGCTGTGAGCAGCATCGAAGTCAACGTCAAATCGATGCGCGCCAATCTTGATCGCAGCCACGGCCTGGTCATGGCCGAAGCAGTTGCCATGGCGCTCGCGCCGGCACTGGGCCGTAGTGCCGCCCAGGCCCTGGTGAAGCGCGCTGTCGTGCGCGCCAGCGTCGGTGATCGTCCGCTCTACGATGTACTGTGCGACGAGCAATCCATCATTGAATTGCTGGGTCGTGAGGGTCTTGTGCGAGCAATGGACCCGCTCGCCTATCTGGGGAGTAATGCCGCGATGGTTGAGGTGGTATTAGCCCGCTTCGCCCACTGGCGAGTCAGCCTCGCGCAGTAAACGCTCCGCGTCCGCAAGCTGCGTCCTTGAGCACGAAATCATGAACAACCCCCACGGTCTGCCTGAATTCGACGTCGATCCTTACGACTCTGCCCTGTTGCTTGCGCCTGTCGAGTACTACCGCGCGCTGCGCGCCCACGGCCCCTTGGTTTACATCCCGCGTTACGGCGTGTGCGCGAGCGGCCACA
Organism: Pseudomonadota bacterium; assembly: GCA_031362345.1. Taxonomy (GTDB): domain Bacteria; phylum Pseudomonadota; class Gammaproteobacteria; genus JADJYF01. The sequence goes on along the minus strand of JANLSI010000455.1, from coordinate 146 downwards.
TCGCGGTGGTCGAAGCGGTGTTTCGCGACTGGCGGCGTTTCAGCTCGGCACGCGGTGTGGGCCTGGCCGATTTCGCCCGCGAGCCGCCGTGGCGAGCGCCCAGCATCATTCTCGAAGTGGATCCACCCGCTCACGATCGGGCACGA
>JANLSI010000442.1:0-2562 GCA_031362345.1 Pseudomonadota bacterium | reverse complement strand
GGTCTGGAAAGGGCCTGGGTTTTTTACATTTGTCCTACTCACGTCGGCCCCCCTGGGGGTTGGGGTTTTCAACCCGGGGCTTTGGGGGACCTATTTCTGTCGGACACTCCTTCCAGAGCACAAAAAAAAGCCCGGACCAGCCGGGCTTTTTCCTGACATCGGTAATGGGCTCAGAACGGAATGCCGTGGGCGCCCGCCTGCATGAACATCAGCATCGGAATCGACAGTGCGGTATTGGTGCGCGAGGCGAGGAAGGCGATGCGACGTGCGCTCGCTTTCTCGGCATCGGTAGCCGGTTTCAAGCCCAGGATCTTCTGTTGGTTCGGCCAGATCAGTCCCCAAACATTGATTAGCATGATGGTGCCCAGCCAGGCGCCGATGCCGATCGCAGTAAGGCTCGCATTATGGGCGCCGATGCCGAGGGTGAAAGCGCCATGCAGTGAATACTGCGGTGCAGTGGCGAGATAGACGGCACCCGTCAGCCAAGTCACCAGCGCCGACCAGCGGAACCAGAACAGCGCGCGCGGAGCCACGTATTTGCTGATGGCGGCCGGTCCCGGACCGTCCTTGTCGGCATTGGCGGCGGCCAGCGCTGGCACCTGCACGAAATTGAAGTAGTAGAGAATGCCAATCCACATCACGCCGGCAACAATGTGCAGCCAGCGGTCGATCATCATTAATGCCATGATTCCAGCTCCCGGATTCGTATAGTTGTGAGGATGTGGTCGACCTGCTCAGGCGCCGGCGATGGCTTTGGCGACGAAGGCCAGGATGACGGCCAGCGCGATGCCGGCACCGATGGTGGCTGGAATGCTTTCCAGTGGATTCATGACGATGTCCTCCCTAGTTTTGAATGATTATGCCCGGTGAGGGTGGGGCAATTGTCTGTGACGAGGCTGCAAAATTCAAACACCGCGCGTCATACACGCACCGGCCGTGCGGAAATTGGAGGTGTGGCTCAGCGCAGCCACGAAGCGGCGGGTGGATAGGACAGCAGCATGCCGAGAAACACCACTCCACCCACCCAGTTGTTGTTCATGAACGCGGCGAAGCAGTCGGCACGGCTCCGAGTGCGGATCAGAACCTGCTGATAAACAAACAGCGCGGCGACCAGTACCAGCGACACGTCGTAGGGCCAGGCGAGGGCGGCGCGCGCGCCTATCAGATAGAGATTGGAAAGCATGAGGCATTGCAGAGCGCCGATGATGAAGCGGTCAGCGTCGGCGAACAGGATGGCGGTTGAGCGTATGCCCAGACGTTTATCGTCCTCGCGATCGACCATCGCATACTCGGTATCGTAGATCACGGCCCACAGCACGGCGGTGCTGAACAACAGCCAGGCGAGTGGCGACAAGCCGCCGGTCTGGGCAGTGAAGGCCATCGGCACCGCCCAGCCGAAAGCGGCGCCGAGATGGACCTGCGGCAAAGAGGTGTAGCGCTTGGCGAACGGGTAGGTGATCGCGAGCAGCGCGCCGCCAGCCGAGAGCATGATGGTCAAGCGGTTGGTGGCGAGCACCAGGGCCGCCGCGATCGCGAGCAGCACCGCGAATAACCACAAGGCTTCGCGCGGCGTCACGGCGCCGCTCGGTAACGGCCGCTCGCGCGTGCGTTCGACATGGCCATCGAAATTGCGATCGACGTAGTCGTTGATAACGCAGCCCGCCGAGCGCATGACCACGGTGCCGAGCAGGAAGATCACCAGCACCTCGACACGCGGTAAGCCACCGGCCGCTATCCACAGCGCCCATAGCATCGGCCACAGCAACAACAGAATGCCGATCGGCCGATGCAAACGCGCGAGCCGTGCGTACTGCACGAGACGCTGGCGCAGCGCGGGTGGCTGGCCACGGGGTGCGGCGCGAGGACGGGCGTGACTCATACGTTAGCGTATTCCACTTTATCGCCCAGCCAGCGCTGCACCAGTCGATCGACCAGCTGCGGATAGTCGCTCAACACCGTGTTGGCGGTGGCCTGTACGTCGCGCAGCAGCGCGGCATCGCGGACTAGATCGGCGATGCGGAATTGCGCCATGCCGGTTTGGCGCGTACCGAGCAACTCGCCGGGGCCGCGCAGCTCAAGATCGCGATCGGCGATCACGAAACCGTCGGTGGTGGCGCGCATCACTTGCAGGCGTTGGCGCGCCATCGACGACAAAGGCGGTTTGTATAACAGCACGCAGTCGGCGCGCTGGCTGCCACGGCCGACGCGGCCGCGCAGCTGATGCAGTTGCGAGAGCCCCAGACGTTCGGCGTTCTCGATCACCATGAGACTCGCATTCGGCACGTCGACCCCCACTTCGATGACGGTGGTGGCCACCAGCAAGGCCGTCTCACCACGGGCGAAGGCGGCCATCTGCGCGTCCTTGTCGCGATCTGCCAGCCGGCCGTGCACCAGACCGACCTTGAGCTCTGGCAAGGCGTTGGCCAGTTGCACCGCAGTATCGGTGGCAGCCTGATGCTCAAGCACATCCGATTCGTCGATCAGCGGACAGACCCAGTACACCTGACGACCGTCGCGCACTATTTCCGCAATGCGCGCGACGATGTCTGGGCGTTTGCTTTC
>JANLSI010000434.1:0-2303 GCA_031362345.1 Pseudomonadota bacterium | reverse complement strand
CCGTCCTACCTTGCGCCTGCCAGTGTCGAGAGTATATGGTACGGCCAAACCGTGAACTGACGGCAGTGTGCGCGTCGCAGCAAGCCTATCCCGGCGAGGGTCGGCCCGATGCGCAAGACGCTTCCTTGGTTCGCATCCCGACGCACGCATAACCTAACGGAGAGCCTGTCCATGGCGGCCAACCTATCTCTGTCCAAGATCGTCAAACAGAAAAGTATCAGCATCACGGAGGCGACCAAGCGCATTGCTGATCTGGGTTGGGCACCATCGTATTTCGAAGAGGTGCTGAAGTACCCGACCGACTATAAGGTCGACAAGGCGCCCAAGGATCCGATGAAACAGGTTCTGCGTTCCTACTTCCCGATGCAGGAAGAGAAGGACAACCGGGTCTATGGTGCGCTGGATGCCGCGCTGCGCGGCAATATGTTTCGCAACGTCGAGCCGCGCTGGATCGAATGGCAGAAGCTGTTCCTCGCCATTATTCCTTTCCCCGAAATTTCGGCTGCCCGCTCGATGGCCATCCAGGCCCAGATCGCACCCGGCGAAGATCTGCGCACCGGCTATACCATGCAGATGATCGATGAGTTTCGCCACTCGACGATCCAGATGAACCTGAAAAAGTGGTACATGGAGAACTACGTCGATCCGGCGGGTTTCGATATCACCGAGTCAGCGTTCGGCAAATGCTACGCAACCACCATCGGTCGTCAGTTCGGTGAGGGCTTCATCACCGGTGATGCCGTGACCTCGACCAATGTCTACCTGCAAGTGGTCGCTGAAACCGCCTTCACCAACACCTTGTTCGTGGCCATGCCGTCGGAAGCGGCGCGCAATGGCGACTACGCCCTGCCGACGATTTTCCTGTCGGTGCAATCGGACGAGTCGCGTCACATCGGCAACGGCCATTCCTTCCTGATGTCGATCGTCAAGGAACCGGAGAATCTGGAACTGCTGGAGCGCGATCTGCGTTATGCGTTCTGGCAGAACCACGCCATCGTCGACGCAGCCATCGGCACCATCATCGAGTACGGCACCCAAGACCGCGACAAGAACAAAGAATCCTACGCCGAACTGTGGCACCGCTGGATCTTCGACGATTACTACCGCACCTATATGCTGCCGCTCGAAAAATATGGCGTGAAGATCCATCACGACGACGTTGAAGCGGCGTGGAATCGCATCGTCAAGGGCAACTACGTGCACAAGGTTGCGCAGTTCTTCTCGTTCGGCTGGCCGGTCGCTTTCTGGCGTATTGATGGCATGGTTGAAAAGGACTTTGACTGGTTCGAAGCCAAGTACCCGGGCTGGTACAACGAGTTCGGTACCTATTGGGAAAACTACCGCAAGGCCAGTCTACCCAATCAGCCGCCGCTGATGTACCTCGATTCGGGTTATGTCTATCCGCATCGCTGCTGGAGCTGCAATGTACCGGCGCTGATCCGCGAAGATTTCTGTGTCGACGAGGTCGATGGCGAGCTCTATACCTACTGCTCGGAAGTGTGTCGCTGGACGCACAAGGTGGCCTTCGCGCCGGAATACAACGGTCGCGCGACACCGGCGCTGGGTCGTTTCAGCGGCCGCCGTCAATGGGAAGAGTGCTACCACGGTTGGGATCTTGCCGACGTCGTCAAGGATCTCGGCTTTGTGCGTTCCGATGGTCGCACAGTGATCCAGCAGCCGCATCTGCATTTCGAAGACAGCAAGATGTGGACGCTCGATCACTTCCGCGGGCTGCCGGTGCGCAGTCCGCTGCTCGATCTGCGCGCGATGTCGCCGGCCGATCGGGAGAAGCATATTGCGGATTACCGCGCAGGCTTTACTTGCAAGCCTATTTGACGACACCTGGGGAAAGGCTGGTGGCGCTGACTAGCGCCGTCCGCCGCCCGCGACCGACATTCCAATCACGCCGGGCACCTAGCCGGCAGAAGCACTTGGCCGTCTTATGAGCTACTCCGTGCGACTGGAACCCATCGGCGTCGACATGGTTGTCAATGAGGACGAGACCGTCCTGCAAGCCGCGTTCCGCCAGGGCATCACGCTCATGCACGGTTGCAAAGAAGGGCAATGCTCGTCGTGTAAATCGGTGCTGTTGGATGGCGATGCTGAACACGGTGATTTCTCGACCTTCGCCCTGTCCGAGTCGGAACAAGCGGAGGGCAAGGTGCTGCTGTGCCGTCTGTATGCCAGCAGCGATCTGGAAATCGAGCTGCTCAATTACGACGAAGAGATGCTCGCGAGCTGGATCCCCGCCAGGCAGGTCGGCGGCCGCATCAGCGCCATTGATGCACTCACCCAGGACATTC
>JANLSI010000424.1:0-5263 GCA_031362345.1 Pseudomonadota bacterium | reverse complement strand
AGATCAAGCAGGACCCGGAATTCGGCGCGGTCAAGATTTTTAAGCACCAGCTTGAGGTCGGTGTGCCGGTCACGGCGCGTCCGCCCGGTGCCGATGTGTTGGAGGCCGAGGTTCGTTACCAGGGCTGCGCCGAAGACGGCGTCTGTTATCCGCCCATCAAGAAACGCGTGGCTTTCTCAAATGCCGGGTTCAGCGCCTCGCTCGCCGCCGGTGCTGGCACTGTCCCTGGGGCCGGCGGCGAACAGAGTGCCGCCGATCGTATTGCCAGCGAACTCGGCCATCGCTCACTAGCGGTGACCCTGCTCAGCTTCCTCGTCCTTGGTCTGCTGCTCGCCTTCACACCCTGCGTATTGCCGATGGTGCCGATTCTGTCGGGCATCATCGTCGGCCAGCAGCAGCCGGTCAGCGCGTCCCGTGGTTTTCTCTTGTCGTCGGTGTATGTGGTGGCGATGGCGCTGACCTATGCCCTGGCCGGTGTCGCGGCCGGTCTACTTGGCCATAATCTACAGGCCGCTTTTCAAAAACCGCCGGTGCTCATCGCCTTCAGCCTGTTATTCGTCGCTTTATCATTTTCGATGTTCGGTTTCTACGAAGTGCAGCTACCAGCGGCCCTGCAGACGCGTCTCGACCGTGTCAGCCGCGCTCAGCGCGGCGGTAGTTATCTGGGCGTGGGCGTGATGGGTGCGCTGTCGGCTCTGATCGTCGGGCCGTGCGTGGCACCGCCCCTGGCCGGTGCGTTGGCCTTCATTAGTCAGTCCGGCTCGGCCGTGGTCGGCGGCAGCGCGCTCTTTGCCCTCGGTATCGGCATGGGGCTGCCGCTGATCGCGCTCGGCACCTCGGCCGGCGGGGTGTTGCCGCGGGTCGGGGCGTGGATGGAGAACATCAAACGGGTGTTCGGCGTGGTGTTTCTCGGCGTCGCCATCGTGTTCATGTCACGCATCCTGCCGGGGCCCGTGACCCTCGCGCTGTGGGCAGGCTTGTTGATCGGCTCGGCGGTTTACCTGGGTGCGCTGGACCGCCCCCATGAGCGCACCAGCGGCTGGCGGCGTTTCAACCAGGGCTTGGGCCTCGCCAGTCTGGTCTATGGCGTGATCCTCGTGATCGGCGCCGCCGCCGGCGGCGAAGATCCGCTGCAACCCCTCGCGCCCCTGGTCGGCGCCCGTGCCACCGCCCAGCCCAGCACCGCGAACGCCTTCATGCCGGTCACCTCGCTCGCGACCGTCCAGCAAGCCGTGGCTAGTGCGCGCAGCGCCGGCCAGCCGGTGATGCTGGATTTCTACGCCGACTGGTGTATCGAGTGCAAACACCTGGAGAAGCAGACCTTTGCCCACGCCGACGTCGCCGCGCGTCTGGCGGGGCTGAAATTGTTGCGCGCCGACGTCACCGCGAGCTCGGCCGAAGACCGCGCCTTGCTCGCGCATTACGGCCTGTTCGGCCCGCCTGCCGTGCTGTTCTTTGCCGACGGTGAGGAACTGCGCAGCCATCGGATCACCGGATTCGTCCCGGCCCAGGAGTTCACCGCTCATCTCGACCGCTTAAACGCGCCGCGTCCATGAAGCCAGCCTACTTCGGCTTCCTGGCACTGGCCCTGCTGGCAGCAACCAGCGGCTATGTAGTGCATCAATACACCACGCGCGCGCAGCAGGCGCAGGCCGATGCGCTGGCCGCGCCGTCGGCCGTCGCACCCGAGGCGCCCGTCCCGAGTGCGGTTTTGGACTGGTCTTTTGCCGATGTCGATGGCAAGCCCCAACCCTTATCGCGGTGGGCCGGTCGTCTAGTGGTGCTGAATTTCTGGGCGACCTGGTGCCCGCCCTGCCTGAAAGAGATCCCGGCCTTCGTCGAGTTGCAGCAACGCCTCGGCCCCCGTGGCGTGCAATTTGTCGGCATCGCCCTCGATCAGGTCGAGGCCGTCAAGCCGTTTCTCATAGAACACGCGCTCAATTACCCGGTCCTGCTCGGCGACCAGGATGTCGCTCGCTTCATGACCACCCTGGGTAACCAGATCGGTGCGCTGCCCTATTCCGTGGTGGTCGGTCGGGATGGCAAAGTGCTGACCGTGCATCAGGGCGAATGGCCGGCACAGCAAGCGACCAAGACCCTCGAAGGCTATCTGGACCAGCGCTGACCAAGTCCCTCGACGCGGCACAATTGGCGCCTAAAATCCGCAAACGCGGTCGCAAGTCCCACCAAAGTGTGCTAGCTTCGCGCCTCCCGGATACCCGGGGAATCAGGTTGCCGCGGCGTGTCGAAACTGCTGGTCATCAATGGTCCGAATCTGAATCTGCTGGGGCTGCGCGAGCCCGACGTCTATGGTTCCACGACCCTGGCCGATCTCGAAGCACAGTGCGCGCAAGCGGCCCTTAGCCTCGGCCACGAACTGGCCGTCTACCAGAACAACAGCGAAGGCGCCCTAGTCGAGCGCATCCACGCGGCCCGCAGCGAGGCGGTGGCCTTCGTCGTCATTAATCCTGGCGCCTACACCCATACCAGCATCGCGCTGCGCGATGCCCTGCTCGGCGTCGCCATCCCGTTCATTGAGGTGCACATTTCCAATGTGCATGGGCGCGAGGCGTTTCGCCAGCAATCCTATTTGTCGGACATCGCCCTCGGGGTCATCACGGGGCTCGGTATCCAGGGCTACGAGCTGGCCCTGCGCGCGGCCGACCACTACCTCGCCAGGCTGTGAGCGGCCGGCGCCATCCCATTAAATAAGACACAGCCGGGTCAGCCGACCCGGCGCAGGGGACCAGGGTGGATATCAGAAAGGTTAAGAAACTCATCGAACTGCTCGAGGAATCGGGCGTCGCTGAAATCGAAATTAAGGAAGGCGAGGAGTCGGTGCGCATCAGCCGCGGACCGATGATGGCCTACCAGCCGATGCCGATGGCCGTGCAGGCGCCGATGATGGCCCTAGCGCAGGCGCAGCCGGCACCGGTGAGCGCGGTCGCGGCCGAACCGGCCGGCACTATCATCAAATCGCCAATGGTCGGTACCTTCTACCTGGCGGCCGCGCCGGACAGCGCGCCCTTCGTGAAAGTGGGCACCACGGTCAAAATCGGCGATACGCTGTGCATCATCGAAGCGATGAAGATCATGAACCCGATCGAGGCCGAAGTGAGTGGCACGGTGACGGCGATCCTGGCCGACAACGGCCATCCGGTCGAATACGAACAACCGCTGTTCGTCATCACTTAAGCCGCCCATGTTCGACAAAGTCGTCATCGCCAACCGCGGCGAAATCGCGCTGCGCGTGCTACGCGCCTGTCGCGACCTCGGCATTAAGACCGTGGCCGTACATTCTTCGGCTGACCGTGATCTCAAACACGTGCGCCTCGCCGATGAATCGGTGTGTATCGGCCCGCCGGCAGCGGCCGACAGTTATCTCAATATTCCAGCCGTGATCGCCGCCGCCGAAGTGGTTGACGCAGTCGCTATTCATCCCGGCTATGGCTTCCTGTCGGAGAACGCCGACTTTGCCGAGCGCGTCGAGAAGAGCGGCTTTGTGTTCATCGGCCCGCGCGCCGAGACCATGCGCTTGATGGGCGACAAACTCTCAGCGATCCGCGCTATGCAGGAAGCCGGCGTGCCCTGCGTGCCGGGCTCCGGCCGGCCGTTGACGGATGACGCGCAAGACAATATCGGCCTCGCGCGTGGGATTGGCTATCCGGTCATCATCAAGGCTTCCGGCGGCGGTGGTGGCCGCGGCATGCGCGTGGTGCACACCGAAGCCTCGTTGCGCAACGCCGTGGCGCTCACGCGTCGTGAAGCGCTGAACGCGTTTCACAACGACAGCGTTTATCTCGAGAAATTTCTCGAACATCCGCGCCACATCGAATTCCAGGTGCTGGCTGACAATCACGGTAATGTCATCCACCTCGGCGAACGCGACTGCTCCATGCAGCGTCGCCACCAGAAGGTCATCGAGGAGGCGCCGGCCCCTGGCATCGACGCCACGACCCGCGCACGCATGGGCAATCTGTGTGCGGAGGCTTGTCGCAAGATTGCTTATCGCGGTGCGGGCACGTTCGAATTCCTGTATGAGAACGGCGAGTTCTACTTCATTGAAATGAACACCCGTATCCAAGTCGAACATCCGGTCACAGAAATGATCACCGGTGTCGACCTGGTTAAATGGCAGCTGATGATCGCCGCCGGCGAAAAGCTCACCATCCGCCAGGAAGACATCAAGCCCATCGGGCATGCCATCGAATGTCGCATCAATGCCGAGGACGCCTACACCTTCCGGCCGTCGCCGGGGCGCATCTCGGTTTATCACCCGCCGGGTGGTCCGGGTGTGCGGGTCGACTCGCATATCTATGCGGGTTATACCGTGCCGCCCTATTACGATTCCCTGATCGGCAAGCTCATCTGCCATGGGGAAACACGCGCGGCGGCCTTGAAGCGCATGGAAAACGCGCTCATCGAACTGGTCATCGAAGGCATTGAGACCAATGTGCCGCTGCATCGCGACTTGGTCGCCGACGCGGCCTTTGGCGGCGGCGGTACCGACATTCATTATCTCGAACGCAAGCTGGGGTTGGTATGAACACCACCGTACTCGCAGGCGGTGGCCAGCCATGAGCGAGTGGCTGGAATGGCGTTGTCGCGTGCCAGCGGCGGACTACCCGAAAATCGAAGCGCTGCTGGAAGAACTTGGCGCCAGCGCCATTACGACCAGCGAAGGCGACACTGAGATCTTCGCCGAGCCGGGCGTGCCCAACGATCGCGAATGGCAGAACTTCGCGCTCACGGCGCTGTTTGAAGCGAATGTCGATCGCGCCATCATCAGTGCACGCCTAGCACCCTTGCTCGGGCCCGATGCCGACGCGAGTTTCACCTTGCTGGCCGAACAGAGCTGGGCGGAATCCTGGAAGGATCATTGGCAGCCGCAGCGCTTTGCCAATGATTTGTGGGTGTGCCCGACCTGGTGCGAGCCGCCCGCCGAGGCCCGTTACATACTGCGTCTGGATCCCGGCCGCGCCTTTGGCACGGGTAGCCACGAAACCACCGCGCTGTGTCTCGACTGGCTCGCAGAAGAGGCCGGACTCGCCGGCGCGCGCATCATCGACTATGGCTGCGGCTCAGGCATCCTCGCACTGGCTGCGGCCTGTTTCGGCGCGAGTTATGTCGATGCGGTCGACATCGATGACGACGCCATCGTCGTCGCCCGTGAGAACATCGAACTGAACGGTTTTGCCGAACGCATCCGCGTCGGTCGCCCTGACACGCTGCTGGAGCAGGCGGCCGATGCGCTGATCGCGAA
>JANLSI010000338.1:0-4834 GCA_031362345.1 Pseudomonadota bacterium | reverse complement strand
TGCGAATGAAGATGACGGACCTGATCCCGAGGACACCGTGAACGCGGCGCTCGAAAAGCGCATGGCAGCACGCAAGATGCTGACCAACGCGAGCTACTTCGCCTTCACCGCCACGCCCAAGAACAAGACGCTCGAGATGTTTGGCGAGCCACTGCCACCGGACAGCGAGGGGAGGATCAAGCACCGTCCCTTCCACAGCTACACAATGAAGCAGGCGGTAGAGGAGGGCTTCATCCTCGATGTGCTCAAGACCTACACGCCGGTCGACAGCTACTACAAGCTGATCAAGAAGACCGAAGACGACCCGCAGTTCGACACCAAGCGGGCGAAGAAGAAGCTGCGCCGCTATGTGGAGAGTCACGATCACGCGATCCGGCTGAAAGCCGAGATCATGGTGGATCACTTCCACGAGCAGGTGCTGGCGACGGCCAAGATTGGCGGGCAAGCGCGGGCGATGGTGGTCACCAGCGGCATCGAGCGGGCGATCCAGTACTACCACGCGTTCAAGACGTATCTGGCAGAGCGCAAGAGCCCGTATCAGGCCATCGTCGCGTTCTCGGGTGAGCACGAGTACGGCGGAGCGAAGGTGAGCGAGGTGTCGCTCAACGGCTTCTCCAGCAACGACATCGCTGAGAATATCCAGACTGACCCGTATCGTTTTCTGATCTGCGCCGACAAGTTCCAGACCGGCTACGACGAACCGCTGCTGCACACGATGTATGTGGACAAAGCGCTGTCGGGCATCAAGGCCGTGCAGACCTTGTCGCGGCTCAACCGCGCGCATCCGCAGAAGCACGACTGCTTCGTGCTCGACTTCCAGAACAACACCGAGGCCATCACCTACGCCTTCCAGGATTACTACCGCACCACGCTGCTCGTCGAGGAGACCGACCCCAACAAGCTGCACGATCTGAAGGCGGCGCTGGATGCGGCGCAGGTTTATGCGCCGGAGCAAGTGCAGCGGATCGTGGAACTGTTTCTCGACGGCGCCGAGCGGGACCACTTGGACCCAGTGTTGGATGCCTGCGTGGCCGTGTATACGGACAAGCTCGACGAAGAGGGGCAAGTGGACTTCAAGGGCAAGGCCAAAGTCTTCTGTCGTACCTACGCCTTTCTGTCGTCAGTGATCTCGTACAGCAACGTGGCGTGGGAGACGCTCTCGATCTTTCTTGATCTGCTCGTGAACAAGCTGCCAGCGCCGCAGGAGGAAGACCTCGCCAAGGGCATTCTCGACACCATCGACATGGACAGCTACCGCGTCGAGAAGCAGGCCGCGATGAAGATTGCGTTGGCGGACGAGGACGCCGAGATCGAGTCCGTGCCGACGGATGCGGGCGGGCATAAACCCGAGCCCGAGCTGGATCGACTGAGCAACATCCTCAAGACCTTTAATGACCAATTCGGCACGCTGTTCACTGACACCGACCGCGTCGCCCAGCGCATCCGCGACGACATCGCGCCCAAAGTTGCCGCCGACGCCGCCTTCCAGAACGCCAAGGAAAATACCCCGCACACCGCGCGCATGGCCCACGACCAGGCGCTGGCCAAAGTGATGCAGTATCTCCTCATGGACGACACGCAGGTTTATAAGCAGTTCGTCGAGAACGAGTCGTTCAAGCGCTTCGTCGGCGACATGGTCTATGCGATTACGAGCCAGTGACCGATGACACGACGCAGCGCCGGGAATAGCGCGCGCTGCGGCGGTGATGACTTGTCGTGGGGCACTTCAGATTCGGCGAACGCTGTTAGACTCCCGCCATCGTCCCGCATTCACGAGGAAACGCCAGACATGCGCTGTGAAGTGGTTGCCATCGGCACCGAGCTCTTACTCGGCCAGATAGTCGATACCAATTCGTCGTGGATCGGCGAACAGCTGGCGATGGCCGGCATCGATTCCCATTATCAGACCAAGGTCGGCGACAATCTTGCGCGCATGATCGAGAGCATTCGCCTCGCGTTGTCGCGCAGCGATGCGGTGATCTGCTGTGGCGGCCTGGGACCGACCCAGGACGACATCACGCGCGAGGCCATTGCAAGCGTGATGGGTGTCGACATGGAAAGGCATGACGACATCGTGCTGCGTATCCGTCACATTTTCGAATCACGCGGGCGGGTGATGTCCGACAATAACCTGCGTCAGGCCGATGTGCCGGTCGGCGCCAGCACCATCCCCGATCAACCGGGCACCGCGCCGGGTCTCATCTGCCCGATAGGCGAAAAGGTGTTGTACGCCGTGCCAGGTGTGCCCTATGAAATGCACGTCATGATGAATGGCACCATCCTGCCGGACATCAAACGTCGCGCCGGACTCTCGTCGGTGATCGCCAGCCGCACGCTGCGCACCTGGGGCCATAGTGAATCGCGCCTGGCCGAACTGCTGGCACCCCACATCGAAGCCCTCGAAGCGGCAGGCAACCCGACCCTGGCCTTTCTCGCCAGCGGCATCGAGGGCATCAAGGTGCGCATCACCGCCAAGGCCGCCGATAGCGCTGGTGTTGCGGCCCTCATCGCCGAAGAAGAAGCGCGCGTGCGCGACGTGCTCGGTCACTATGTGTTCGGCATCGACGCGCAAACCATGGAATCGGTGGTGCTGGACTTGTTGCGCAAACGCGGGCTGAGCTTGGCCATCGCCGAAGTGACCAGTGGCGGTATCGCCAGTGCGCGTTTGTCGGCCTTGGATGGCGACGGTATGGTGTTTCGCGGCGGCGTGGTGGCGAGCGCCGGCACGGTGCGCGAACACTTGCTCGGCGTGCCGGCGGCCAGTGTCGGCACACGCGCGGCCGCCGCTGCGCTCGCCAGCGCAGTGCGCAGCCGTCTCGGCACTGACATCGGCCTCGCCACCACCGGTGAACACGATCTCGGCAAGATAGCCGGCACCAACGCCGGCACTACCTATCTCGGCATCGCTATCGGCGATGAAGTGCGGGTCGAAGAAGTGCAGCTGCCGGGCGATCGTGAACGGGTTCGACAGTTCAGCGTCATCAGTTTATTGAACGCATTGCGCCTGCGATTGGAATTGGACAGCTGGGCGCCACAGCGGGATTTTTGAGGGGATTGTGGACGCGCTCTGGAAGGAATGTCCGAATGAATTCGGACCTACAAACTATGGCACCCTGTAGGTCCGAATTCATTCGGACATTATCTTCCGAGGAACCACCACATGAAATTCGAAATCGAATACTGCGTACAATGAAACTATCTACCACTAGCCCTCCGTGCGAGGGACAGATTGCAGGCCAGTGATGAACACCAGGTGGCCTTGATAGAAGGCCGCAACGGGGTGTTCGAGATCAGCTGCGACGGTCGCAGCGTGTATTCAAAGAAACGCAGCGGGCGGTTTCCGACCGACGCCGAGATTGATGCCCTAGTGGCATTCGATCGGCAATGAATACACTTGTAGCCCCTCAGCCGATATCCGCCGCACGCCATAGGTACCAACTCGCGACCGTGCGATAGGGCGCCCAGCGTTCGCCGTAGCGCGCCAGGTCACGGGGCGCGGGCATCTCCTTCTTGCCGAAGGCGGACGCATAGCCCTTGCGCACGCCGAAGTCGTCGACCGGCAACACATCGGGACGGCCGAGGCGGAACATGAGAAACATCTCGACCGTCCAGCGACCAATGCCGCGCACTGCGGTCAGTTGTTCGATGAGGGTGTCGTTGTCGAGCTTGGCGGCCTGGGCGATGGTCGGGATCTGTTTGGCCAGACTCTTCTGCGCCAGATCGCGCAAGGCCAGCATCTTATTGTTCGACAGACCGGCGCCACGCAAGCTCGCATCGTCGAGCCGCATGAGACCCCTCGCCGTCGGGCCGGCGGCGGGGCGTGGGAAAAGCTGACACAGGCGCTCGAAGATGGTCGCCGCAGCCTTGCCATGCAGTTGTTGATAGACCACGGCCTGGGCGAGTGCGGCGAACACATTCGGCGTCGGTCGTACTTCCATGCGGAACGGTCCGATGCGCTCCACGAGGCGCTGCATGCGCACACTGCTGCCAGCAAGATGCGCGATGGCGTCGTCGGTGTCGAAATCAAATATCTGGTTATGAATGCTCATCGCCGCGCGGTCCTCATATCGAAGGGCGGCGACAGTGTAGCCGTGAACCGCACCGTTTCTCGCGCCTTCGCGCAAAACTGGAACGCTACTTGCTCTCTCGCTGCATAACTCAGCGGGAGAAAGGGAATGTCGCGGACTAGCCGCCTTTATAGCGCCAATTCCAGCGGGGCCGGCAAACATGCCGAGCGCGCGGCGGAAAATTTTGCCGCGGGCGATCTTGCCCAGGCGGAACGATCTTGCCGGCGCGCCTTGGTGCGCGGTACCACCGATGGCGATCTGTGGCACATGCTGGCGGCGATCCTGCTCGCCAGCAGTCGGCTCGGTGACGCCCACGATGCGATCGTGCGCGCACGACGTTTGAATCCGTCTGACGCCGACTACGCCAACACCGAGGCGGTGCTCAAAGAGCGTCGCGGCGATGTCGATGGCGCGGCGGAAGCCTGGCGGTCTCTGCTCAGTCGTACGCCCGATCATGCCGATGCCTGGTACAACCTCGGCCGTCTCGCGGTGGCACGCGGTCATCATCGCGAAGCCATGGATCTCCTGCTGCGCGCGGTACAACTGCGGCCACGCTGGGCGGACGCCTACAAGAATCTCGGCGCAGCTTGTTTTGCCCATGGCGATGTTGAAGCCGCCGAAGCCGCCTTCCAGGCCGCCCTGCAATGCCTGCCCACCGACGCCGACGCGCTCGCCAATCTGGCGCGCCTGCGGCAGGAGGCCGACGACTATCCGGCCGCGCTCGCCCACTATCGCGCCGCGCTCGCGGCTAAGGTCGACGATGGGAC
>JANLSI010000305.1:0-6018 GCA_031362345.1 Pseudomonadota bacterium | reverse complement strand
CTGTGGTTTGCCTCGCTAGGGGATGCTGCCAGGGCTCGCATAGTCGAACGGATCTGTCATACCGA
Source organism: Pseudomonadota bacterium (assembly GCA_031362345.1). Classification (GTDB taxonomy): domain Bacteria; phylum Pseudomonadota; class Gammaproteobacteria; genus JADJYF01. The sequence goes on along the minus strand of JANLSI010000305.1, from coordinate 5,953 downwards.
GTGTTATCTGAAGGACCACGCCAGGTCGCCATCCTGAGGCTGGCCACGGGGCGCCGCGCCGATGCGCCATCAGTCGCGATTTGTCAGCGCCCGGCCAGCCCCTCCCTACCCCGGCTCACGAGCGACTACACTGCGTCGCCAGTCGGCCTTGCCGTGGCAGCACGTCGCCTTGTCTGGAGTCCTTTTGAGTCATGTATTTCGTCATCGAATATCTGCTGTTCGCCGCCAAAGCGCTGACCGTTGTCGGCTTGTGCGTCTTGCCCTTGGTCGTTGCCCTGATGGTCGTGCGGGGTGCACGTCGACAAGGGCCACAGGCACGTCTGTCTATCGAGCGGCTTAACGACAAACTGCTGGACAGCCAGCTCCAGATGGAATCGATGCTGTCGTCGGCCAAGGTCTTCAAACAACGCTTGAAAGCGGTCAAGCAGACGAAGAAAGTCGAAGCGGCGCGGTCTGCGCCCACTGAAAACCGACTTTTCTTGTGCGAATTCGTCGGCGATTTGCGCGCCGAGGCGGTCTCCTCACTCCGCGAAGAAATCTCGGCCATTCTGTCCGTCGCCAAAGCCAGCGACGAAGTGGCCGTCATGCTCGAAAGCGCCGGAGGGACGATTCATGGCTACGGCCTCGCCGCCTCACAATTGCGTCGGGTGCGCGATCGTGGCATTCGACTTACGGTCGTGGTCGACAAGGTCGCCGCAAGCGGCGGCTACATGATGGCCTGTGTTGCCGATCAGGTCATCGCCGCGCCGTTTGCGATCATCGGCTCGATCGGCGTCGTTGCGCAGGTCCCTAACTTCAACCGCCTGTTGCGCAAGCACGATATTGACTTCGAACTGGTAACCGCCGGCAAATACAAGCGCACCTTGACCATGTTTGGCGAGAACACCGCCTCCGGCCGCGAGAAATTCCAGGCTGAAATCGACGATGCCCATGCGCTTTTCAAGAATTTCGTCGGCACCCATCGTCCGCATCTGGACATCGAGAGGATCGCCACAGGGGAGTATTGGTTTGGGACCCGCGCTCTGGAGCTGGGCCTGGTCGACCGGCTAGCGACCAGCGACGAATACATCAGCATTGCCGCCCAGGATCGCAACGTCTATCGGGTTCGCCTTGAGCGCCCCAAATCGCTGCTCGACCGCTTGCTCGCGCCCGTTCACACGCTCGCCCGCGAACATCTGCGTCCTCCAACCCCCTGATCCCAGCGCAGTACTCAACTGCGGTTATAGGCGCGATGTACTTCCTCCGCCATGACCGAGATGCCATGCTCTACCTCGCGCGCCGACTGCGCGTAGGAAATGCGTAAGCACTGATCTTTGTGCTCCCACGCTTGGTGCAGCCCTGGGAAAAAGAACTGGCCTGGAATGACCAGCACATTGCGCAGCTTGAGCCGGGTGTAGAGTTCATGCGTTGTGATCGGAAGATCCGGAAACCACAGCCACAGAAAAATCGCGCCCTCGGCAACATGGATACGATACGGACAGCCGGCCAGATAGCGCTGGCACCAGCTCATCGCATGCCGCGCACGCGCCTGATAGAACGGCCGCACAATGTCTTTGGACAGCCTCAGCACTTCACCGCTCTCAAATAGCTCGGTGACTAGACTCGCGCCCAGGCTGCTCGGGGCAAGGGTCAGTATGGCGTTGAAGCTTCGTACTGCTTTGATGATTTCGGGTCGCGCAATGATGATCCCCGTGCGCAGCCCGGCTAAGCCGAGTTTGGACAGACTCATGCAATAGATCACGTGTTCGTCGTAGACCGGATCGCCTGCACTGAACATGATGTCAGGAAACGGCGCGCCATAGGCATTATCGATGATCAGAGGCACGTCCGCCGCGCGCGTCATATCGAGCAAGGTCTGCAGCTCGTCGCTTGAAATCACATTACCGGTCGGGTTGGTTGGGCGGCTGACGCAAACTGCGCCGGTATTAGCATCCACCTTCATCTGGGAGAAATCGATACGATATTTAAAGCTGTGTTCGTCGAGCAACTCGATGAGGGGTCTACTCGATTGGATAGCGTCGGGGGATGCCGTCAGGTCACCGTAGCCGATGTATTCCGGTGTCAATGGCAGACGCATATGACGGCTGCGCCCATCCGCGCAGACACCGCTCAGAAGATTGAACAAAATGAAGAAACTCGACTGGCTACCGGCCGTAACTGCGACATTATCCGCGTCAACCGGCCACCCAAATCGGTCGCGAAATAGTGCGGCGACCGCGCGCAGAAACGGACGATAGCCTTGCGGTCCGTCATAGACGCTGCTGAGGCGGTCAAAACTGCCGTCTTCGATCTGGCGGCGCATGGCGTCGCGAAAAATCTCCTGCATGGCAGGGATGCGCGCCGGATTGCCACCGCCGAGATTGCAGATATCGCGGTCGCTGTCCAATACTTCGCCCAGATCGTCCATCAGCAGCCGCGTACCTGTCTCACCGACGAAGCGAGACGCGAGATTTGAGAAGTGCAGAGTCATGCTTAAGTGGCGCAGATAGGAGTGAAGGACTGTAGTGTATTATCGCGACCCGCGACCCGACACTGCACGCAAGGTGGGATTGATGAACTGGATAAGCAGCCTTGGCACACTGCGTCTGCTGCTGATGCTCGCGGCTTTGGCGTGCATCATCGCCGCGCCCTTCGCCAACGGCACGACCTATGTCCACGACTGGCGCTTGCTGCCGTCAGTAATCGCACCATCGATCATGGTGATGCTGATATTCGCCATCCCGCTCGACATATGCATGGCAAGGATATTCATGTCCGATAGCAGTGACAGCGAGAAAGCGCGCCTTCAGCGAGCCATCTACATTGAACTCGCCGTGCTCAGCGCCCTGACCCTGGCCTGGACTCCGTTCATGCTGAAAATGATGGATGCCTGGCCCTTCGATTGACGCCGGCGTTGACGCTCCAAGCTAGCCTTGGCAAGGCCAACCTCGACTGCGGTCACAGACTGGCACTTGAAACTCGATTAAGTTGTAACTAGTATTTACATACTGGTTTAAGTTTCATTAACAATTTATTGAAATTTATGAACTTAAAAGACTTGAAAATCGGCGCAACGAAAGTCCTGCAAGGCCTATTGCCGCACTTTGGTCCCGGGCAGGGTCGCCGCCCCATAGAACTTGGCTGGGGCATGGAGAAACTTCGTTTCGAAACGCCGGCGGATTTCGAGTTCGCGCTTAGCGCCCGCACCAGCGTCCCGCCGCGCCGCTTGCAGGAACTCATGCAACGCTCCGGCGCGGAACTCGAAACCGAAGCACAAGACATCCACCGCCTAGAACAGCGCATCGGCCACATCATCGCGGCCTACGATAGCGTCAGGCAGCCCTGCGGCCCCGCCATCGCTCATATTGGTGTTGCCGTTTTCTCCAAGGACTACGACTGGCGGACCATCTTTGCTCGCCTGATAGAACTTCCTTCCGGATGCGACAGCTTTAAGCGCACGGCTTTGATCAAGTACCTTCAATACCTAGCCGCGCGCCACGGCACAGTGCGGCTGGTCATGGCAACGAAGACTCCCACGGCTGCGGCCGACGAGCACCTCCGAGCAACGGTGATGCTCGCCGCGTCCGCACTCCTTCCCCCCTTTGAGCGGGATGAATTGCGTCGGCTGCCTCAGGGTGAAGCGGTGACCTTGCACTTGGCCCGTGGCAGCGCCATTTCGCTCAAGCTGGCGAAACATTCGTTTTCCCTGATCCACAATCGCGAATGGACTCTGGTCGCGGCCGACGGTAAGACCTATACCCTGCCTGCTGGCGTGAATCGTGTCGGTCGCGGCCGCGACAACGACGTGGCGCTGGACGCGGACTTTCGCAATGTTTCACGCCAGCATCTGCTCGCGCAGCCCCTGGCTGACGATGTCATCGTACTGACTGATATTTCCGCGCACGGAACCTACGTACCGCCCACCGCGCTGGCATCCTGAACAGCGCGCCTTGGCGGGCCCCGTCGTGTGCATCCTTCCGATCGCTGCGCACGGTCGAGGTCCAACACTTAGGGCACTACGCTCGATTCCACTGGCGGGCTTTCAAGCCCATCCCCTTGATCGTGGGCTTTGGCCAATTCCGCTTGCAGTGACACCAGCAGCTGACGCGCGCGTTGGTCGATCAAAGCTCGGATCTGGCGAACGATACCCGCGTAGCCATTGCGTCGTTGAAAGCGCTCTTCGACTTCAGCCGCGAGCTGCGGCAGGGTCAGCGCCGCGTCTCTCAGCACGCCCTCCACATAGTTAGCCCGCACGCCCACTTGTTGGGCGAATTCGCGCCAACGCCCGATGGTCATCCAGTCGGGGCGATCTTCGCCACCGATCGGAAAGCCCATGCGATAGTTCATGCCTGGATATACATGGGTAGACCACAGCCCGAAAAACGGTGCGAGACGTGGCGCATGGGCACCGTACAGCAGCGCCAGCTGCTTGGCATGTCCGGCCCCGAAGCCAACCAGGAAGCTGAACACCGCCCACTGCACCAGCGCGCGTAAGTCGGCGGCGGGGCGTGCGCTCAGGTCGCGCAACATGCGTGCAATATCCGCCAGGCCTGGCCCCCCTTCCCGCGCGAATTTTTCGTGGGGATTGAGGCCCGCGACCTGGCAGAAATCCTCCATATGCAAGGCGTTCACTACTTCGCCAGCACTGCGATCGATGCGCGTGACGCACAGCACCGCGACCTGACCGTGGATGATCTCGCAGGCCGCCACCGGCAGACCAAAGGCCGCTGCGAGCTGGCTGGTGTAGGCCTCGTTCATGACGGACTCGCGCAGTCCGGGACGAGCAGGCTTGAGGATATGGGTCGTGAGTTGCCCATTGAGCATGAGCATGGCCGCGCCATCGGCGTAGCGCACCGGCAATTTGTCAAATTCACCCGGCAGGGTCACGCGCAGACCGTCAGCCTCCGCCAGCAAAGGATGGACCGGCAGGATGGCGATGGCATTGCGCAACTCGGCTTCATCCAGCCGGCGCGGCGCACGCTTTTCGACGTTGCCGCCCGGCACGGGTCGCAAGCTGAGGGCGCCGGGGCAGTCGCCCGCCAGGCGCGCCAACAAGGCAAAATCATTACGCTCAGAAATGCCCATGCTCTGCGCGAGTCGCAACCGAATCTCGCCCTCCGGCAGCAGGTTGCAGAACACCGCTCTGACGCGGTCGCCCTGATACGCGCTCTGGCGCCGTGGCAATGCCAAGGAGATCGGAGCAGCCGTGCCGTCGACATCGGCCCCTGCCCCATACACGAAGGACCACAACCCCGCCGCTGATTCGCTCAGCCGACCAGCGAGTTTGCCATTCATAAGCACATCTAGTGCGGTGCTGGCCATGGGCTTATTCGAGGTCGCGCCAATCGCGAGGCCGCACCGCGATGGTCAAACCGAGCATGCTCAACACCTGCATAGCGCGTCCGAGCTCCACGGTCGGCTTGCCGTTTTCGAGATCCGACAGGAAGCGATTCCCGACCCCTGCCAATGCCGCTAATTCGCCTTGCTTTAGCTTCTGTTGGCGTCGTTCAGCACGAATTGCACGCCCAAGCTCCTCTGGTGACATAATTTTTCCGTACGGGAAATTAACTACAAAATATCGACATGAAATAGAAATACGCGAGTACCATCGTAACCGTGGATCCAGCGCTCCAGGTAAATATTTTTTACCGAACAGGATTAATGTTAACGGAAAGTGCGAGCTATCCGAGTCTGGCCAGTCGTGGTCGCCTGCGAGTACCTCGCTTAAAGTGCTTTCTGAACTAGACGGGAGAACCTCAGCCACATACCGACACGTATGCCAGCATCGACAAGATTAGAACGCGCGTTGAGCAAGGCATCAGCGACGGTGCACGGCCGACAAACGGCCGCCTCCACTGCATCAAACAATCCGGATCTCCATAGCGCTTGCACCGCCTCAAGGCTTCCGCCTACGGCGATGACCGGCACGCCCCGAGCACGCGCCAAGCGCGCCACACCGGCAGGCGCCTTACCG
>JANLSI010000302.1:0-4894 GCA_031362345.1 Pseudomonadota bacterium | reverse complement strand
CCATCCGCAGTGCTACCGCCGGAAGCGTGAATACTGCTGTTTTCATCGAGAGCGATGCGCTTGGAAGCCCTAAGGACGATACGACCTTCTGCATTGCGGCCTATCGAATCGGCATTGATTTCGCCGGAGTGACGAATGGTGCCGGCCAGGATGCTCGCCGTGCCGCCACGCGACAGCAATCGCCCAAGATTGACCACTTCACTGTCCGGCGCCCGCACATCAAAGCTGATATCCGGGTCGTCGAGACTCGCGATGGTGATGGCCGAACCGGCGGCCAGCAGCAAGTCACCGTTCGGGCTTTCGATGATGCCGCTCTTGGCGTTGCCCTTCTCGGGGGAATTCTGGATGCGCGGTGCGAGCAACACCACTTCGCCACCGGGCGCACTCTTGATGTAACCGTGATTGGTAATCGCGCCACTGCTTTCATCGCCGCGGAAATGCAGCCGACCATTGAGGAAATCCTGATCCGAGATCTGCAGTGTGGAAAGCAAGACGCCCGCAGTATCGATAGAGCCGTCACGGCCGATCAGAATGCCAGCCGGGTTTATCAGGAACACACGACCATTGGAGACCAATTTGCCGAGAATCTCGGAGCTATTGCCAGCCACGACCCGGTTCAAGACCGAGCTGGCAGCGTTCTGTTGAATGAAACGGGTGGTCTCGCCGCGAGCAATGTCGAAGGATTGCCACTTGAGCACGGCCGCCGGCGAGTTGGTGATCTCGAGGGTCCGGGCATTCGGTGTAGCGAAGCTCGCCGCGCCCTGAACCACTTGGACGCCCTGCGGATTGGCACTGGCACCGACGCTCGCAATCAGGCCTGTAACAAATGACAGTACCTGGCCGCCACGGCGGCGGGTGATTTTCAGTGAACCGTGCATTCGAGACCTCCGCTGTGCAGCGAGTCATTCAACTGGTCGGTCTGGCCGCCGATCTCAACCGCGTGAAAAATTGGATCTTCCGCCTGAAAGGGCGGTACTTCATTGAGTTGCTGCGCAGGTCCGCCTTGGTTCCCGACATGGCTCGCTTCGCCCTGTTCGAGTTCGACAGTATTCTCTTCGGTCTGCACCGCGCAAATACCCGAATAGCAGCTCACGTACAGGCCATCCTCTGGATCGGTCGAGGACACGGCAGGCGGCGTTTCCGGCAAGTCCATCGAGTTCGGCGTCGGCACGTCCATCGGCATCGGCAGGTCTGGCACGAACTGCGGTTGGAAGCCACTATTGGCGACAAAGGCAGTTTGCCCCTCTTCGACCACATAGTGGTCGTCCAGCACAATGGCACCGCTGTTAACTTTGGTGAACAGACCATCGCCGCTCGGGCCGGCATTGGCTTCAGGGTTCTGGCAGGCACCGACGCACAACGCATCCCACTCAGTGCCACGGATACCGATAGTCGCGACTGCAGTGCGCATCTGGTAGCCGCGCCCCTTATGGCCGACGAGGCCACTAACCGCGCGCAGACCGCCACGCAAGAGATTGAACACGCTCTGGCCGCGCTCGGGTTCGACGATGTTGAATTCGACGCGCTCGACCTTGAATTCGGTATTGGGCATAAGGGTGACGCGGCTCTTGTCGGCAAACACCAGCACCGCGAAGGTGTCGGGGCCGGTGAGTACCGTGTCGCCGTTATACACGGGGCCGCTAGATACCAGCGGACGACCGTGACCGCTGGCCGCACGCGCCAAGACCTTGCCCTTGACGAAGCCCGCGCGGCCGGCCGGCGCCGAACGCACACGCGCTTCCGAGGCGCAATCGCTGTCGCACAGGCGGGCATCGAACTCAGTACCGCGGATACCAATAGTCGCGACCGAAGTACGCAGTCGCATAGCGTTCGGATTGCGCTTACTCATAAAACCCGTGACGGCGCGCAGGCCCCCCTTGAACAGGGTCATGAGGCCTTCTTCGTGATTTTCAGTCACATCGTACTTGGCGATTTGAAAAGACGAGTCGGGACGCAGCGTGATCTTGGTGCCATCGGCGAGCTTGAGCAGCGCGACACTGCGCGGGCCGGTAGTGACTATGTCGCCTTCTTGCAAGCCAGAGCCCGGCCCCAGCAGGCGCGGGCTACCGCCGGCGGCGTGACCGCTGACGACCCCATGGGCGAGCACCACATCGCCGGCCTTGCCGGCAGCGGATACGGAACTGCCCGCGAAAGCGAGCAGCAGCGTCAAGCTTGCCCCGCTCGCGGCGCGCCTCAATAACGGTAGGAGAGATCTAGATGCCATTTCGAATTGCCCCGATCCGATGCCTCACCGTCCGCGCTCGCGAGCGGCAGTCCATAATCGATTGCCAGCGACAACTGCTTGCGCCACTGCCATCTTGTGCCGACACCGATACTTGAAATCGTATCGTTCCGGCGTTGCCCTATCACCGGGTCGACCAGCGCTTTGTGACCGACATCGATAAACCCGAGGAAGCGCGCGCCAAAGGCCTGCGGGACGGGCGGCGACCACAATTCGAAGTTAAGGATCACGCCCTTGTCACCGGCGATGGTGCGCTCTTCGAAGCCGCGCACCGAGTGTGCGCCGCCGAAACCCAATTCTTCGCCGGGAATCAGCGCCTGGTCGGTGAGCTGCGCGGTCATGCGACCGAGGACGCTGAACCCGCGTGGTAAGCGCTGCGTGACCAGCGCGCCGAAACGCGCGATCGTAAAATCTATGCTAGCCGGATCGCGCACCAGCGCATAGGACGTCGCATTGTTATGCTGACCGGATTCGATGTTGTGGGCGACATCGACATAAAAATCGAAGCTTGTGTCAGTCCACAGAAGGGCACCGTCATAGCGCAGTGAAATTGGCCGGCTGCGTACCTTGTTGCTGAGAGGCAGATTTCGTCTCCCTCCGCCGCTGCCGAAGATCGCCGTGTCAAAGAGCCGGTCTTGAAGACTCAGACTTATAGCGTGCTTCAATCGCCCCAGATTGAGGAGCTGGTGCTTGTAGCTCAACCCGTAAAACGTACCGGCACCTTGGATGTCGAAATTCGAGACGTCATTGACGTCAACTTCCGAGTGCACGTAAAAAGCGCTGATCCACCCCTTCAGCGCATAGACCGGCAATTGGTAAGACGTCATGTATTGCATGACATTGTCGGCGTTCTCCGGCGAGGTCGTCACCGAGCCGGAAATGATGTCGTCGTGACGCGTGAGATTATTGTACTGGCCGCCCATGGTCAGTCGTGTCCGGCCCGTGCCAGCATTGTCACCGGCCGCAGAACTGCTCGCTCTCTTCGGCCCCTCGCTCTCGCTCCCGATGTTGTTAATCTGGGCGGACACCGACCACGGCTTCTCTTCCGTGACCCTAACCACGGCATCCAAGGCATCCGGCGTTTCGTCGCTCTCGCGAAAATTGACCCGTAGATGTTTGGAGGGATGCTCGTTGGCAACCGTCAACGCGCGTGATACTTCACGCGTGTTGGGCACCGCACCCGGTTTCAAAGGAGGCAGACTGCGCTCGACCGCTTCAGGCGAGACATACTTGGCGCCTTCCACAGTGACTTTACCGATCGGCAGAGCGACAACTTTGAGGATGATGGTGCCCGTATCGAGCTCTTGCGGAGGCAAGATCGCTCGATAGAAGCGGAAGCCGCCATTGGCCAGCGCCGAATTGAGCGCGTCCTGGGCGGCATACAGCGGTTCGATGCCGTCGAACTCGCCGACAAACGGCGCGAGTACCTCGTTGGCCGCCGCACCGAGCGGATTGTCGCCTTCCACTTGGTAAGTTTTGACGACGAAATTGAGAGGCGGGGCATCCTCCGCATATGCGGCCTCGCCCCCACACGCCGCAATGGCGCACGCCAACAGGAATGCTCTTAGCACGCTTCCCCCAACAGCCCCAACCGAGAGCTTTTCGGGGGCTAATTTAAATCGTTTATTCAATGATGTACATCACTAATATCAAGCGACTCCACGGTCGCGTAGGCAGAAGTTGCTCGCGGCGACGGTGGGCACGGCCGTGCTGTACCAGCCACCCTCGTGTGCGACAAACCCCATCAAGTATCCGAATTTGAATGCAGCACCCCGGCTGCGCGCAGACCCTCGATGCGGCTTGGCTCGTAACCCAACACTTCGGTCAACACCTCGTCGTTGTGCTCGCCCAAGTAGGCCGCCTCCAATGGCTGATTGTGCTCGAAACCCGAGAAGCGCAGCGGCATGCCCGGCATCAGGACCTCGCCCAGTTTGGGGTCTTTTACCACCCTTACCGTGCCGCGTTCGCGCATGTGGGGATGGTTAGCGACCTGTCCGATACGCAACACGGGCGCACAGGGCACCCGCTCACCTTCCAGTGCCGCGAGCACACTGGCGTCGTCCGGCTGCCGATCGCACCACGCCTGCAGGATGGCGATAACCTCGCTGGCACGTGCCACCCGCTTAGCGTTGTCGTTGTAGCGCGGGTCGTCCGTCAGGTCCGGTCGGCCGATGGCGCGACACAGGGACGGCCACTGCGGTTGCAGAGCGATGATGCAGACATAGCCCTCGCGGGTTTTGAACAAGCCCAGCGGGCAGACTGCGAAATGCTGACTGCCGGCGCGGGTCGGCTCTACCTCGCCGTTGGTAATGCTGTACAGGTGGATATTGAGCTCGTGGTAGCCGGTATAGGCGTCAAGCAGCGAGATATCGAGATACTGCCCTTCCCCGCCACGCTCGCGATGGAGCAGCGCGAAACCGATGGCGGCGGCGGCATGCACACCGGTCGAGACGTCACCCATGCTGACCATCGGGAAGGATGGCGGACCGTTAGGGTCGCCGATCATGCCCATCACCCCGCTGTAGGCCTGGGCGATGTAGTCAAAACCCGGCTAGGAGGACAAGGGTCCGGTCTGGCCAAACGCCGAGATCGAGCACATCACCACACGCGGGTTGATCTTGTGTACCTCTTCCCATGAGAAACCCATGCGTC
>JANLSI010000276.1:0-6378 GCA_031362345.1 Pseudomonadota bacterium | reverse complement strand
GTCGGCTTTTTGTTCAAGCTATCGAAGCTGGTCATGAGATTGCGATAGTCGGGAATGTGATTGGCGAACAGGGCGGCGAGGCCTTCGACATCATTGCGCCAGTCGCGATGTAATTCACAGGCGACGCCGAACCAGTTCATGAGCTGCGCGCCGGCACGCGCCATGCGATCCCAGGCGGCCTGACGGGTGATGGCATCGAAGGTGCCCGAGGCATCGGTCACGACAAACACCTCATAGCCTTCCTCGATGGCCGACAAGGCCGGAAACGCCACGCACACTTCGGTCACTACACCGGCAATGATCAATTGACGACGACCCGTCGCTTTCACCGCCGCGACGAAGTCCGGATTGTCCCAAGCATTGATATTGCCCGGCCGTGCGATGTAGGGCGCGGTCGGAAAACGTGCTTTCAATTCCGGCATCAGGGGCCCATTGGGACCGTTTTCGAAGCTGGTGGTAAGGATGGTCGGTAGTTGGAAATAGGCGGCGAGATCGGCGACTGCCAGCACGTTGTTGCGGAACTTGTCGGGCTCGATGTCACGCACCAATGACAGTAGACCAGCCTGGTGGTCGACCAGCAGCACGGCAGCCTGTTGCTTATCGAGACGGCGGTAGGGTTGGGTCATGCGCTTGTCCTCTTGCGTTGGACCTCAACCATGCCACGCGGCCACGCTCAAGCAAAGGCGGCACTGGCTTTCACGCCGAGGTAGGGGCCTGTTGGGTGACGCGATGTGCGTACTTCAGGCAGACGTTGACGATCACGGTCTAGCTGGGTCGCGCACCGGTGGCAGCATCTCGCGTAACACCACATGCACTGTCACCCGCGCGCTGGCCAGCTGTTCGACGGCCGCGCGCCCGGCGGTGGACATACGATGGGCGTGAGGGGTCATGGCGAGCAAGGCCTGGATTTGTGCGGGGCTGTCTAGCGACACCGTGTATTCGAGGTGCTGCTCAACGCCGAGATGCCAGCCCCGCACCAATGCTGCGCGCGGCAGCGCCGGCGCGTCAGCCTCGACCCATGGGTAGATAAGCTCACGCAGTTCAAGCAGATGGCGCGCGCCGGCCTCGACCACTAATACGCAGCCGCGCGGCGTCAACAGTGCCTCGAACTGCGGCCACTGGGCAAAGCCGAACAGCGACAGGATCAGATCGAGACTGGCAGCCGCGAAGGGTGGCTGGCGATTGCTGGCGACGGCCCACGCCACCGCCTCGCTGCGGCGCGCCGCAGCGCGCACCGCCCACTTGGAAATATCGTAGCCGGCCAGTTCCAAAGTGATGGCTTGGTCCCATCCTTGCGCAGCCGCGATCAATTGCGCGAGGTAGTAACCCTCGCCGCAGCCGGCATCGACAATGCGCACTGCCTTACCGTTGTCTGTGCGCGTGGCGAAGTCCCGCACGAGCGCAAATACCGCGCTGGACACCGGCGCAAACAAGCCATCATCTAGAATGCGCCGGCGTGCCGTGACCATGATCTGGTCGTCGCCCGGATCCCGCGAAGCCTTGTGTTGCACCGGCAGCAGATTCATATAGCCCTCGCGGGCGCGGTCGAATGCGTGGCCAGCGGAGCAATGGGCGCCGGCGGCGGTGCTGATCAAAAGCTCACCATCCAGGGGGCAGACAAAATCGGCAAGGGGCCGGACATCCATGCTTGAATCGTCAGCGCTGGTCGCATTATTGCCGCGAGCGCCGGCCCACAGACTTCAGGCCGTAGGCGCCACGCTCAAGCCGAGCTCATCGACCATCGCGTCGCGCATCATGAATTTTTGAATCTTGCCGGTGACCGTCAAAGGAAAGTCGTCGACAAAACGCACATAGGCCGGGATCTTGTAATGCGCGATCTGACCTGCGCAGAACGCGTGGATATCTTCCACGGTCGCGCGCTCGCCGTCGCGCAGTTTGATCCACACCGCGACCGCTTCACCAAAGCGCTGATCCGGTACACCGAAGACGGCGACGTCCTGCACCTTGGGATGGCGGAACAGGTATTCCTCTACCTCGCGCGGATAGACGTTCTCGCCACCCCGGATGATCATGTCTTTGACGCGTCCGACAATATTACAATAGCCTTCGTCATCGAGGGTGGCGAGGTCGCCGGTATGCATCCAGCCACTGGCGTCGATGGCGCCGGCGGTCTTCTCGGCATCGCGCCAGTAGCCGCACATCACACTGTAACCGCGTGTACACAGTTCGCCGCGTTCGCCACGCGGTACCACGCGGCCGTCATCATCGACTATCTTGACCTGCACGTGGGGCAGCACGCGCCCAACGGTCGAGACGCGTTTCTCGATGGGGTCATCGGTGCTGCTCTGAAAGCTGACCGGGCTGGTCTCGGTCATGCCATAGGCGATGGTGACTTGCTCCATGTGCATGTCGCTGCGCACGCGTTTCATGACTTCGATGGGGCAGGGCGCGCCGGCCATGATGCCGGTGCGCAGGCTGGAGAAATCGGTGCTGGCGAAATCCGCGTGATCGAGCTCGGCGATGAACATGGTCGGCACGCCGTGCAGGGCCGTGCATTTCTCTGCTGCCACGGCGCGCAACACGTCGCCGGCCTCGAAGCCTTCGCCAGGGAAGACCATGGCCGCACCGTGGGTAACGCAAGTCAGCACGCTCATCACCATGCCGAAGCAGTGATAGAGCGGTACGGGGATGCAGAGCCGGTCCTGGGCGCTGAACTGCATCGCTTCGCCGACGAAATAACCGTTATTGACAACATTAAAGTGCGTCAGGGTGGCGCCCTTGGGGCTGCCGGTGGTGCCACTGGTGAACTGGATGTTGATGGGGTCGTCGGGGTCGAGGGTGGGCGCGATGGCGGCCAGGTGCGCGCGCGTCTCGGCATTGCCTGCCAGAGCAATATCGGCAAAGCGGAACATGCCGGCAATGGCGTGGTCGGCCATGCATATCACCGAGCGCAGATGAGGCAGCCGCGCGGACTGCAGTGCGCCCGGCGTAGCGCCATCCAGTTCCGGCGCCAGCGAGTGCAACATGCCGACATAGTCGCTGCTCTTGAAGCGCTCGGCGATGACGATGGCTTTGCACTCGACTTGATTGAGCGCGTATTCGAGTTCGGCCAAGCGATAAGCCGGATTGATATTGACCAAAATGAGTCCGGCTTTAGCGCTAGCGAACTGGGTCAGGACCCATTCGGCGCGATTGGGCGACCAGATACCAATGCGCTCGCCCGCTTGCAGACCCAGGCTCAGCAGGCCCGCCGCAAGTTGATCGACGGCAACATTCAGATCCCGATAGTTCAGGCGCACGTCCTGCTGCGGCACGATCAGCGCCTCACGCTCACCCCACTGCGCGGCGGCGCGTTCCAGCGTCTGGCCAATGGTCAGAAACAGCAGAGGCTGTTCGCTCGTGCCGCTCACATAGCTCGGTGAAGTTTCCGCCATATAACCCTCCCAGGGACTGATACGCTGTGATTAGCTGACTAGCTTGGCGCGCACGCTGTCGATCTTGTCCTGCATGCTCTGTTCGCGATCGGTACGGGTGCCAACTTTCAAGGACGTAAATATGCGCGGTGCGCCCATCTCGTGCACACGCTCATGACATTGCTTCACCACCGCGAACACCGCGTCCCACTCACCTTCGATGACCGTACCATAGGGATGCAATTGCGCGCTCAGACCGGCGGCTTCGATGATGCGTTCGCATTCGGCGATGTATGCCGACACCGACACGCCCACCCCGATGGGCACCACGCATAAATCGACCATCACCTTCATGTCAGAACTCCAGGTGTCGCGGCGTACGCGGAAAGGGGATCACATCGCGGATATTAGTGATCCCCGTGACGAACATCAGGAAGCGCTCAAAGCCGAGACCGAAGCCGGCATGGGGCACGCTGCCGAAGCGCCGAGTGTCGAGATACCACCAGTAGTCTTTCTCGTCGAAGCCGAGTTCGCCGATGCGTGCGCGCAGCTCTACGAGACGCTCTTCGCGCGCGCTGCCACCGATCAGCTCACCCACCTGCGGGATCAGCAGATCCATCGCGGCGACCGTGCGGCCATCGTCGTTACAGCGCATGTAGAAGGCTTTTATCGCGCGCGGCCAGTCGTAGACGAATACTGGCCCCTTGCAATACTCCTCGGTCAGGAAACGTTCGTGCTCCGACTGCAAGTCGTGACCCCACTCGGGCGCGAACTCGAACTTGCGCCCCGAATTTTTCAGGATGTCGATGGCAGCGCTATAGGAAAGACGCACGAATTCACTGGCCAGTACCTGGTCGAGGCGATCTAACAAGGTGGTGTCGACGAAACGCGCGAACAAGTCGAGATCTTCGGCACAATCTTCGCGCACGAAGCTCACCAGCTCGCGCACCATGTCCTCGGCAAGCTGCATATCGTCGTGAATGTCGGCAAAGGCTATTTCCGGCTCGATCATCCAGAATTCGGCCATGTGCCGGCTGGTGTTGGAATTCTCAGCACGGAAAGTCGGCCCGAAAGTATAGACCTTGGATAAGGCCAGACAATAGGTCTCGACCGATAACTGGCCGGACACGGTGAGATGCGCCTGTTTACCGAAGAAATCCTCGTCCATGGTCTGCGCGGGCGTGCCCGCTGCGCGATAGGGGTCGAGGGTCGTGACGCGGAACATTTCACCCGCGCCTTCGCAGTCGGAACCCGTGATGATGGGCGTGTGAATGTAATGAAAGCCACGCCGCTGAAAGAACTGATGCACGGCGAAGGACAGCCGCGAACGCAGGCGCGCCAGCGCGCCGTATTTATTCGTGCGCGGGCGCAGATGAGCAATCGAACGCAGGAATTCGTCCGTGTGGCGTTTCTTCTGCAGCGGATAATCATCGTCGCAATGGCCGACCATGGTCAGGCTGTCGGCCTTCAACTCCCAGCGTTGGCCCTTGCCGGGGGATTCCACCAGCTCACCATGGGCGGCGATGGCGGTGCCGGTGCCGACCGTGCTGATGTTGTCATAGCCGACGGTGGTGGCATCGACTAACACTTGCAGGTTGGCCAGGCACGAGCCGTCGTTCAATTCGATGAAGGCGAAGTCCTTGGACTCGCGTTTGGTGCGCACCCAGCCGGCGACGGTGACATCGCTATGAGCGCTGATCGCGGCCAGCAGTTCGATGCAGGGCATGCGCCCGGGGAAAGCAGCCATGGTGTTTACTCGTCCGGGTCGTAGCTGAGATTGGGCGCCAGCCAGCGTTCCGCTTCGCCGATGCTCATGGCTTTGCGTTGCGCGTAATCGGCAACTTGGTCGCGGCCAATCTTGCCGACACCGAAATAGCGCGAATCCGGATGGGAAAAATACCAGCCGCAGACGGAAGCCGCCGGGTCCATGGCGAAGTTGTCGGTCAAGGTGATGCCGGTGTGCCGCTCGGCAGCGAGCAGCTCCCACAACAGCCGCTTCTCGGTGTGATCGGGGCAGGCCGGATAACCCGGTGCCGGGCGAATGCCGCGGTAACGCTCGGCGATTAACTCATCGTTGGCGAGCTTCTCGTCGCGCGCGTAACCCCACAGCTCTTTACGTACGCGTTGATGGAGGCATTCGGCGAAGGCTTCGGCGAGTCGGTCAGCCAGTGCCTTGGCCATGATGGCCGAGTAGTCGTCATGCTCGGCTTCATAGCGTTTGACGATGAGGCCAAGACCGATGCCGGTGGTCACTGCGAATGCGCCCATGTAGTCCTGTACTGCGGTGTCTTGTGGCGCGAGGAAATCTGCCAGGGCGAAATTCGGCTGGCCAGCGGGCTTGCGCCCTTGCTGGCGCAGGGAGTGCACCACCGCCAGCGCTGCGTGACGAGCATCGTCGGCAAACACCGCGATGTCTTCGCTGTTGATGGCATTGGCCGGGAACAGACCGACGACCGCACGGGCGGTGAGCAGGCGATTCTTGACAATGTCGTCGAGCATGGCGGTGGCGTCGGCATAGAGGTGACGAGCGTGCTCGCCGACCACGGCATCGTCGAGAATGCGCGGATATTTGCCGGCCAGCTGCCAGGTCATGAAGAACGGTGTCCAGTCGATATAGGGCACCAACTCGGCGAGTGGATAGTCGTCGAATACATGAATGCCGGGCTGCTCCGGCGTGCGTGTCTCATAGGCCCGCCAATCCGTGGCGAGACGATTAGCGCGCGCATCGGACAAGGGCACCAGATGGGTCGTGCCCTGTCGTTCGGCATGGCGTGCGCGGACCGTTGCGTATTCGTCAGCAATCTTGGCGACGAAGCCGGCGCGCAGATCACGGCTCAGCAGATTCGACACCACGCCGACCGCGCGCGAGGCGTCCTTAACATGGACGGTTGGGCCGCGATAGGCCGGTGCGACCTTCACCGCCGTATGGGTGCGCGACGTGGTGGCGCCGCCAATTAAGAGCGGCACATCCATGCCGCGCTTCTGCATCTCGCGCGCGACCAAC
>JANLSI010000269.1:0-3368 GCA_031362345.1 Pseudomonadota bacterium | reverse complement strand
CTTGGTCGCGGCTGAGTAATTTCTCATTCGGCGGTGGTGCGGTAGGATGGCCGCGCGCGCCAAACCGGCGTGACGTCACCTACCGCAGCCCGTAAAAGGATCCCCCATGCTCGAACGCTACGCGAAGTACAAAGCGCTGGACATCGATGCGCCCGCGCCGCGCGTCCTGCGCATCACCTTCAACAAGCCCGACACACTGAATTCGCTGGACGCGGATGGTCATCGCGAACTGACCTATATCTGGCGTGATATCGACGATGACCCGCAGGTCAGTGTCGCGATCCTGACGGGCAAGGGCCGCGCGTTTTCGGCCGGTGGCGACTTCGGCATGATCGAAAAAATGATCGACGACCATAAGGTCCGTGCCCGCACTTGGAAGGAGGCGCGCGACCTGGTGTACAACATCATCAACTGCTCCAAGCCCATCGTCTCGGCTATCAATGGTGCGGCGGTGGGCGCCGGTCTGGTGGCCGGCCTGCTGGCAGACATCTCCATCGCCGGCAAATCGGCGCGTATCGTCGACGGCCACACCCGTCTCGGTGTCGCGGCCGGTGACTCGGCGGTCATGAACTGGCCCTTGCTGTGCGGCATGGCCAAGGCCAAGTACCATCTGCTGCTGTGCGAGCCCCTGAGTGGCGAGGAGGCCGAGCGCATCGGCATGGTCGCGCTGTGTGTGCCCGATGATGAATTGCAGAGCCGCGCGCTGGCGGTGGCGGAAAAACTCCGGGATAGCGCGCCGGCGGCAACGCGCTGGACCAAGTACGCGCTCAATAACTGGTATCGCATGGCGGGGCCGGCCTTTGACGCATCGACCGCGCTTGAGATGCTGGGCTTCACCACGCCGGAAGCAGTGGAGGGCGTGCGGTCCCATCGCGAGAAGCGCAAGCCGAATTTTGATCTGGATTCGCCCTTGTAAAGGCGAGTTCAAGTGGAGCTTGAATTGCAGGTGCGAATAATTTCGCGCAGTCACTAGAAACTATCTCGACGTGAAGGGGAGAACCATGTTGAACGACTACACACGTGCCGCCGCGCTGGCGGTGAGCCTGGCATTGCTGAGCGGGCCGATACTCGCCGCGGACACTAAGCCGGCGTCCCGTGCGCTGACCGCCGTCACGCCGGCACGCCTTGCCAAGGGCACGGCTGACGACAGTGGTTGGGTGATGTACGGCGGCAGTTACGACAATGGTCGCTACAGCCCGTTGGCTGACATCAACCGCAAAAACGTCAAGGATCTTGCGGCGAGCTGGATTTTCCAGACCGGTGTCGCGGGCCAGCTCGAAGCCGCCCCGATCGTGGCGGACGGCGTGCTCTATCTGACCGCCGCCTACAACAATGTCTATGCCCTGGACGCCAAGAGCGGTGACACGCTGTGGCATTACGAGCATCAGATGCCCAGCGATCTGCGCATGTGTTGCGGCCCGACCAATCGCGGCGTCGCGATCGCTGGCGATAAGCTCTATATGGCGACCTTGGATGCACGCCTGGTAGCCCTCGATCGCGCCAGCGGCAAGGTGATCTGGAATGTTGTCCTCGACGATTACAAGAACGGCTATAGCGCGACCGCCGCACCCTTGGTGGTGAACAACCTCGCAATTATCGGCAGCGCCGGTGGTGAATACGGCGCGCGTGGTTTTATCGATGCCTATGATCTTGCGACCGGCAAGCGCGTATGGCGCCGCTACACGGTGCCCCTCGCCGGTGAACCCGGCGTCGAGACCTGGGCTGGCGATTCGTGGAAGACCGGTGGTGGCCCGCCGTGGAACACCGGCACCTATGATGCCAAGACCAAGCTGCTGTTGTGGGCGACCGGCAATCCTTCGCCGGACTGGAACGGCGATTCCCGTGTAGGTGATAACCTCTACACCAACTCGGTGTTGGCGCTCGACCCGGCGACGGGCGAGATGAAGTGGCATTTCCAGTTCACGCCCCACGATGTGTGGGACTACGACGCGACCAATGGCATGGTCGTCACCGATCTCAACATCGCCGGCCAAGACCAGCACGTGGTAGTGCAGGCCAATCGTAATGGCTATGTCTACGTGCTCGACGCTGCGAGCGGCAAATTCATTCAAGGCAGTCAGTACACCGAGCGTTTGAATTGGTCGACGGGCCTGGATGCCAATGGTCGCGCACAGCTCGATCCGAAATACGTGCCGATGGCCGGTGGCAATCCGGAATTCATCTGTCCCGGTAACGTCGGCGGCAACAACGGCTCCTATACCTACGCCTACAGCCTGCAGACCCGCATGCTGTACATTCCCACCGTCGAATCCTGCGGCAAGATGGAAAAAGAAACTGCGGTGTTCCTGAACGGCACGCCGTTCTGGGGCGGCGGTCCGGGTGTGACCGAGGGCGAGGACGGCGCGTCGTGGGGCACGGTCGTCGCCACCGATCCCGCCACCGGCAAGATCAAATGGCGCTACAAGGATGACTATCCGATGGTCGGCGGCGCGCTGGCGACCGGTGGTGGTCTGGTCTTCACCGGCAACCAGACCGGTTATGCCCTGGCGCTCGACGATGCCACGGGCGAGGTGCTGTGGAAATTCCAAACCGGTTCCGCAGTTCGCGGCCAGCCGGTGACCTGGAAGCAGGATGGTCGCCAATACGTCGCGGTGCTGAGCGGTGGTGGCGGCATTGCGGTGTCGATCATCGGTCAGCCGGAACTTGATACGCCCGGTAGCGCGCTGGTGGTGTTCGCACTGCCGGCCGCGAAGTAGTGATGATGCGCGTGCCGATCGGCAGCGGCGCGCGCGCCGCCCCGGGCCTGGTGATCACGCTGCTAAGCGTGCTGCTCGCGGTGAACAGTGCATGCGTAGCGGCGGCCGAGGCGGCGCCGCTCACGGTGTGCCTGCTATCACACAATGCGCCCTACTCGACGCGCGCCGACGAACGCGGTTTCGATCTCGACACCGCGCGAGCGGTCGCGGCGCGACTGGCGCGCCCACTCGAGTTGGTGTGGACCGACAACAATCCGCATATCGATGAGATCGACGACAGTGATTTTCCCCTGCGCAAGCTGGCCACGGGTGCCTGCAACGTGATCTTCAGCATGCCCGGCCCGGCTAGCGACACCCTGCGCCAGAACCCCAAGCTCGTCCTCGGTGCGAACTACTACGGCGCGGCTTTTGAATTATTGAGTTGCGACAGTGCTATCCCTAAGGGCCTGCGTGGATTGCGTGGCATGACGATTGCCATTCAGTCGCAGACCGTTGCGCACTTCGCAGCCTTGATGGTGAAAGCGAAACCCAAGAATTATTTTTCGCTGGATGCGGCGCTCGATGGTCTGCGCAAACACCAGACCGACGCCGCCCTGTTATGGGGGCCGACCACCGGCTGGCGGCTGAGCAACGTCACCCGTGACGCAGACC
>JANLSI010000255.1:0-4360 GCA_031362345.1 Pseudomonadota bacterium | reverse complement strand
GAGCAGGACCGGCGCGTTCATGCATTCACCGCCGCGCTCATAGTCGCAGCGCTGAAGTGCGGCATGACGTCGCGGGCAAACAGACGCAAGGAATCCAGCACCTCTTTCTGGGCCAGATGTTCACGCGCCTGGATCATGAAGATCAGGTGATCTGTACCGGCCGCCTGCCAGCGGCCGATGGTCTCGATGAGCGCCCTCGGATCGCCGAAACACAGGCCGCTGGCCGGTAGTTTCTTGGTATCGCCAGGCGCATTGGGATCGGGACGCAGTGAGCCCAGCAGACCGAGCGCAGAATAATTATTGGCCGGATAAGCCTCAGACACTTCGATGGTCTGGCCGGCCATGTAACCGAAGGTTCCGATCAATTCCTCGCCACGGCGCTTGGCCGTGGCGTCGTCTGGATGGCAATGCAACCAGTTGGCAATCGCGACCTGATTGTTGATAAAGGAACCGACCGGTTGGCAGTGTTTGATACGCTCGCGATATTCGGCGATACGCGGTGCATTGCGCTCGACATCGGAGATCGACAGGATCAGCGCACCCATGCCGCGATCGGCGGCGTCGAGTTCGGTGCCCGGCGCAGTGACCGCAACCCACAAGGGCGGATGGGGCTCCTGCACCGGCTTCGGCAGGATGCAGCGTTCGGGCATGCTGAAATAGGTGCCGTTGTAGGAGAAGCGTTCTTCGGTCCACATCTTGGGAATGACGCGACAGAATTCGTCCCAGGTGCGTTTGGTATCGTCGATGACGGAATTGAAGCCACCGAGCTCGTTCCAGGTCGAAGAGCGGCCGGTGCCAAATTCGACGCGGCCATTGGACAGATGATCGAGAAAGGCGGCTTTCTCGGCCCAGCGGATCGGCGAGTGCATGGACGGCACGCAGGTGCCGATGCCGAATCCTAAGCGGATGTTCTTGGTTTCGCGCGCGGCGGCAGTGAGGAACATGTCCGGGCAGCTGGAGTGGGAATATTCCTCCAGGAAATGATGTTCGACGCACCACACGCTGGCGAAGCCGAGTTCGTCGGCGAGGCGAATCTGTTCGAGCGCGTTCTCGAACACCGCGCGCTGGTTTTGCGTGTTGAACGGGCGTGGTGTCGAGAGCTCGTAGAACAGTCCGAATTTCATGCTTGCTTGTCCTCGCACATAAGTCTTGCCGGGGAGCTGTCGGGACCGCCAAAGCAGGTCTGTCGCCGCGTCGCTCTGCCCTTGCTCGGCATTAAACCCGAAAATTGCGGGCCGTCCTAGGCGCTCGATGTGAGTACTATTGCGCTCGGGTAAGGGATATCCACACACCTGGGAGAGCTCGCTCTCAGCATTTGTCACCGACCACCGACAGGCCTGCGCCATGCCCGCTGACGTTCTCGAATTGCCGGTCGATATCGAGCCGCAGCCGGATGGCATCACCTGCGGGCCGACCTGTCTGCACGCGCTCTATCGGTTCCATGCGCTCGACGTCAGGTTAGCGGAGGTGATCAGTTCGGTCACGCCGCTGGAAGGCGGCGGCACCTTGGAAGTGCATCTCGCTTGTGACGCGCTCAAGCGCGGTTTCGATGTCACCATCTATACCTATAATCTCAATCTTTTCGACCCGACCTGGTTCGCCTCCCCCCATGTCGACATCGCCGCCAAGCTGCGCGAGCGTGCGGCGCGCAAACGCAGCGCAAAGTTCAGGTTTGCGGTTGAGGGGTATTGCGAATTCCTGCAACGAGGTGGGCGCCTGCGCTTCACCGATCTGACGCGCGCCGAATTGCGCGGCATGTTACAGCGCGGCGTGCCGGTCATTGCCGGGCTCAATCTCACCTATCTCTATCGCCATGCACGGGTGTCCGGGCCGCACGACGATGCGGATGACGTACACGGCGAATCCTGCGGGCACTTCGTGGTGCTGGCCGGCTACAATCGCGACGATCGCAGCATTGCCGTGGCCGACCCTTACGTGCCGAATCCGGTCGCTGCCGGTCAGAAATACTGGGTCCATATCGACCGCGTGATCGGCGCCATCCTGCTCGGCGTCATGACCTACGACGCTAGTCTGCTCATATTGGAGCGCGAGCCATGAGTGCCCTGTTAATCGTTGACAACCCTAAGCGCTGGCCACTGACCATCCCCGGTGTCGAAGTCATTTCGTCTGGCGACTACCTGACCGAGCGTCGCTACAGCGAGATGCGTGCGGCCAAGGTTTTCAACCTGTGTCGTTCCTATCGCTATCAGACCGCCGGCTATTACGTGTCGTTGCTGGCCGAGGCGCGTGGTCATCGCCCGATGCCCAGCATCAGCACGCTGCAGGATCTACGTTCGCGCAGCGTGGTGCGGGCGCTGTCGGAAGATCTCGACGAGCGCATCCAACGCATGCTGAAGCCGCTGCGTTCCAAGAGCTTTGAACTGTCGATCTATTTCGGACAGAACATGGCGTTGCGTTACGACGCGCTGGCCAAGGCCCTGTTCGATCTGTTTCCGGCACCGCTATTACGCGCGCGCCTGGAACGCAGCGGCAATCGCTGGGAACTGCGCTCGGTAGTGCTGATGGGCGCCAATGACATTCCTGAGAAGCACCGACCCTTCGTGGCGGAGGCGGCGGCTGCGCATTTCCGCCGCGGACGGCCGGTGCGTCGACGCCGCGCCGCGCCACGTTTCGACGTCGCCATCTTGGTCGATCCGAACGAGAAAATGCCGCCGTCCGACGCCCGCGCGCTGAAGAAATTCGAGCGTGCCGCAGACGCGGTTGGTCTCGCCTGCGAGTTCATCACCCGCGACGACGTCGGACGCTTGGCAGAATTCGACGCCTTGTTCATTCGTGAGACGACCGCGGTCAATCACCACACTTTCCGCATGGCGAGCCGCGCCGAAGCCGAAGGCCTGGTGGTGATCGACGATCCGCGCTCTATCATTCGCTGTACCAACAAGGTTTATCTGGCCGAATTGCTCGACCGCTACGATGTCGCCATCCCCAAGACTCTCATCGTGCATCGCGGCAACGCTCACGACGTCGAGGCGATGTGTGGCTTCCCCTGTGTGCTGAAGGCGCCCGACAGTTCTTTCTCGGCCGGCGTGATCAAAGTTGCTGACGCGCAAGAGCTGCATCGCGCGCTAGATAAATTCTTCGACGGCTCTGATCTGGTGGTCGCGCAGGAATTCCTGCCCACGGATTTCGATTGGCGCGTGGGCGTGCTGGACGGTCGCCCGCTGTATGTATGTCGTTATCACATGGCCAAGAGTCACTGGCAGGTGATCCAGCGCGATGCCTCGGGTAAGACCTCGGCCGAGGGCGCCGTCGATACCTTGTCGGTAGCCGAGGCCCCGGCCGACATCGTGCGCGCCGCCGTACGTGCCGCTAACCTGATCGGCGACGGTTTCTATGGTGTGGATTTGAAACGCATCGGCCGTCGCGCGGTGGTGATCGAGGTCAACGACAATCCCAATGTTGATGCCGGTAACGAGGACAAGATTCTCAAAGACGCGCTGTACCGTGAAATCATGGGGCTCATGCTCCGCCGCATCATTGCGCGCAAACGCCTGGAGTTCGATATCGCATGAGTAAGCGCGCCCCGTTGCAGGCCTTCGCCGCCTATGGTATCGAGATTGAATATGCCATTGTCGATCGCGACACCCTCGACGTGCGCCCCATCGCTGACCGCCTGCTGGCCGATGTCGCCGGCGCTGAGGTCAATGAATTCGCCGATGGGCCCATCGCCTGGTCAAACGAATTGTCTTTGCATGTCATCGAACTAAAGACCAATGGTCCGGCGCCGAGTCTCGATGGTCTGGACGCACTGTTCAGTGCCGAAGTCGCACGCATCGATAAGCTGCTGGCGCAATACAATGCGCGGATCTTGCCCGGCCCCATGCATCCGTGGATGGACCCGCTCACCGAGCAGCGCCTGTGGCCCCACGAGCAGAACGAGATTTATGCGGCCTACGATCGCATCTTCAATTGTCGTGGCCACGGCTGGGCCAATCTGCAGAGCATGCATATCAACCTGCCGTTCGCCGATGATGCGCAGTTCGTGCGTCTGCATGACGCCATTCGCCTTGCGCTGCCGCTGCTGCCGGCGCTGGCTGCGGCGTCGCCCTATGTCGATGGCAAGGCCAGTGGTCTGCTCGATACGCGGCTCGAAACCTATCGCTTGAATCAAAAGCGCGTGCCGGAAATCACCGGCCGTGTAATCCCCGATCGCGTGGCAAGCATCGACGAATACCATGCCCGCATCCTCGAACCGATGTTCCGCGCTATCGCGCCCCATGACCCGGAAGGCGTGTTGCACGGTGAATGGCTGAACTCACGCGGTGCGATTGCGCGCTTCGAACGCGGCGCCATCGAGATCCGTATTCTCGATGCCCAGGAGAGTCCGTGTGCCGATTTG
>JANLSI010000228.1:0-1634 GCA_031362345.1 Pseudomonadota bacterium | reverse complement strand
AGGGTGTACAGGTGCGGATAGTGGACGAACAGGGCGTGGCCAAGCCGCCGGGCGAAATAGGCGAGATCGAAGTGCGCGGCCCCAATGTCTTTCGTGCTTACTGGCGACTGCCCGCGCAGACCACCGGCGCCTTCAGCGCCGACGGCTTTTTCCACACTGGCGATCAGGGGCGCTTCGATGGCGACGGTTATCTGCACCTCGTCGGGCGCAGTAAGGACATGATCATCAGTGGTGGGCTGAACGTTTACCCCAAGGAGATTGAGACTGAACTCGACGCCCTGCCGGGAGTGGCGGAATCGGCTGTATTCGGCGTGCCCCATCCCGATTTCGGCGAAGCGGTGCTGGCGGCCGTGATCGCCCACGGCGACCTCGACGAGGCGGCGGTCCTCACGCTTTTACGCGCTCGACTGGCGAGCTACAAATTGCCGAAGCGCATCGTCAGCGTGACGGAGCTGCCGCGCAACACCATGGGCAAGGTGCAGAAAAGTCGCTTGCGTGAGCGCTACGCCATGCTGTTTGCCGCCGACCCGGACAAGGTGGGCTGAGCGGCCACCGCCACGTGGCCGCGCCGCTGACCAGCACGACGCTACGTCCGGCGCTGGGCTTGACGCTGGGTTTCACCAGCTTGGCGTTATTGCTGTGGGTCGGCGTTAAACCGACCCTGGCCGGCATCAATTCCGACGGGGCGGTCTATGTGCTGCTGGCCGACTGGTTGTCGCCGTGGCGGGTCACGGACATCGACTTCGGCCCCCAGCTTTTCGCCCATTATCCCTTCCCACCGCTCTATCCATTGCTGCTCGCCGCCGTTGGCGGCGGCAGTGCGGTGCCGGCCCTGAACTACATCGTCGACGCCTTTCTGCAGGCCGTGGCGGTGGTCGCCAGCGGCTGCTGGGCACGGCGCATTGGTTGCGATGGCAGTGGCGTGGCCATCGCTGCCCTGAGTCTCGCCATGACCCCCATCGCGCTGTTTACCGCCATGGGCGTTTTCAGCGAGCCACTGTATCTCGCCTTGTCGATGACGGCGCTGGCGCTGGTGGCCGGGCCGCAGACTTCCCCACGCGCCTGGCGCGGCGCGGCGCTCTTGCTCGGTCTGGCGGCAGTGACCCGTAGTGTCGGTCTGCTCGCCGTCGCCGCCCTGTTGCTGGCATGGGCCTGGCGCACGCGCGGTCGAGTGACGCGTCTGGTGCCGCTGCTTGCCCTCGCGCCATCCGTGGCCTGGCTGCTGATCAAAACCAGCCACGGCTGGCCCGGTGGCTACGCGCACACTCTATTCGCCGACGGCGTGCTGCGGGTAACGGCCGCATTGGTCGCGCAATTGCCCACCAATCTGCACGCGCTGGCCTATCACTTCGTACGCTGTTTCGACTCGCTGAACGGCGCTCACAGTGCGCTGATCCTTGCCACTTTGCTGATCCCCGCCGGGCTTAGCTTCGTGCAACGTCTAGGTCGCGGTGAGGTCGATGCCTGCTATGCCGCGCTCTATCTGCTGGTACTGCTGGTGTGGCCCTACCCCAATCATTTCGCGCGCTTTCTGCTGGTGTTGCTGCCACTGTTCTGCGCCTACGCCTGTCTCGGCGTGGCCCTGATGCTCGCGCGCGGCGTGCCGGCCGGGCGGCGTCCGTTCGCCAGCGCGG
>JANLSI010000196.1:0-3127 GCA_031362345.1 Pseudomonadota bacterium | reverse complement strand
GTAATGAATTCGATGACGTGATGATCGGCCAAGATGGTCGGGTACTTGCCGAAGATTTCGCTGGACTCGGGTTTTTCGACGTCGCCTTCGAGCGCCATCATGCCCTGTTTACGCGCCTTGACCAGCAGGTCGTAGAGCAGGGCGAGGGTATCCATGTACACGGCTTTCTTATATTTAGAGCCCTTCAGCAGCCTGGGGATAGCGCCGAAGGTCGCCTTCACCACTTTGGGCGGATTGGCGATCACGAATGCCCCCAAGGCGGCGCCGCCGATGACCAGCAATTCATAGGGCTGCCACAACGCCGCGAGTTCGCCGTGGGACAGGACGAAGCCCCCGGCCACGCAGCCGAGCACAAGGACGATGCCGATGATGAGAAACATGGGCGCAATTTCAACTGGCTGAACGGAACAATCCGAAAAGTCTTAGCGGCACAATCGCGCGCCGCTTGAGGCATCCTGGCGGTGAACTTGACGCGCTGCGCAGCCCGGACGCGAGTCGGTACAATCCTCACCCACAAGCCAACAACGTGGCAGCACCGAGCAAGGGGAAACGATGGACAAGAGCAGCTTTTACGCCGACGCTCGCGATGACCTGCGTGGACCCCTGCACGGGGTCACGGTGGTCGAAGCGACGACCACCTGGGCGGGGCCGATGGCGGCCTGTATCCTGGCGGACTTCGGCGCGACGGTGATCAAAGTGGAGCACCCGCAGGGCGAAGTCGCGCGCGTACTGCCGCCCTTTCTACCGGACTCCAAACTCACCGTCGCCCACGAGACGGTCAACCGTAACAAGCAGAACGTGTCGCTGGACTTGCGTCTGCCCGAGGGACGCGAGATCTTCCTCAAACTTTGCGCGCGCGCCGACATCGTCATCGAGAACTTCAAGCCCGGCACGCTCGCCAGTTGGGGCGTGGGCTATGCCGACGTCAAAGCGGTTAAACCTGACATCGTCTACGTTTCAGTCAGCGGCTTCGGCCAGTTCGGCCCGCTGTCGGCGCGACCGGCCTACGATCCGATCGCGCAGAACTTCTGCGGCTGGACCTCCCTGAACGGCGATCCACAAGGCGGACCGACCAAGGCGCCGACCTTCCTTGGCGACGATCTGGCCGGCATGCACGGCGCGCTCGGTGCGCTGGCTGCGCTCCAGCACCGCAACCGCAGCGGTGAAGGACAGCACGTCGATGTGGCTTTGATCGATGGACTGCTATTCCAGAGCAATGGCAATCTCACCTCGGGCGCGGTGGGCATTCCGCTCAAGCGTTACGGCAATCAGTTCGCCATTGCGGCGCCGGCCAATGTCTATGAATGCGCCGACGGATGCATCTATGGCGGTGTGCTGCTCGACAGTCACTGGCGGGCGGTGTGTGGTTTGATGGGACGGCCTGAGCTTGGACACTTGCGCAACGTCGAACGGGTCGAGCGTCGCGAGGAAGTCGACGGCTTATTAGCGGCCTGGTGTCGCGGCTATACGGCCGACGAAGTGGCCGACAAGCTGAACGCTATCGGTTTGGCGGTGACGCGCGTCAACACCTTTGCCGAGGCCGCGCGCCATCCCCATGTCGCGGCACGCGACATGTTGCAGCCCACGCGGCTGTCCGATGGCAGCGACGTACCGCTGACCGGCCCGGCCGCCAAGTTCTCGCGCACGCCGACGGCTATCCGTGAAGCAGCGCCGAGTCTCGGCCAACATAACGCAGTCATCTATGGCGATCTGGGCTACGACGCGGCTGAACTCGTACGTTTGCGCCGCGCAGGGATCATTTGAAATCAGGTATGTGTGGACCGACGTGCTGCCGTCTTACAGGGTGAAATGAATCAGATCGGGGTCGTCGTCATCGGCCTCGTCACCGAGCGCCATGCAGCCGCTGCCATGCAGCAGCAGTGAGGACTTTTGAACATGGACCCTGCGTCCGTCCATGAAGCGCACATGGGTACCGTTGGTGCTGTCGTCGACGAGATGATATTCGCCGTCTTTGCATTCGATGCTGGCATGGAAACGCGAGACGCGCTCGCGACGCATGCGCAGGTCGCAGTCGCTGACGCGCCCGATAGTGAAGCGACCGACGTGGGTGGCGAGTTCCCAACTCAGGCCGCGCCATTCGAGCTTGAGTTGCGGCGGACGTTTGAACAGGCTCTTGAGCTTGCCGCTGGCGGCGAGTCGGGTGTCAGTGGTCTCTTCTATGCTTTGTTTCTTGTGTTTCTCCCATTCCAGTCGCCGCCGCAGCTGATCGCGCACGTCGGTTGAGACTTCGTGGCGCATGAAAGAATTGGGCGCGCGGGTGACGAACTTCAGAAGCTCCTCGCACCACTGCTCGGTGACGTCGGCAGGATTGAAGAACTGGCGCCGTTCGATCAGTTCGTCAAAGTTGCGCGTGACCAGTTGCAGGGCGGCGTGCTCGATATCGATAGTGAAGTGCAGCAGCACCGGCACCGGACCCTCGATCGTGACCAGCGCCTTCTGATTGGGCCCGCGCGTGTCGGTCACGCGCAATATCTTCAGCGGCAGATCCTGGCGTCGCAAGCGATCAATCCAGGTGGTGGGCGACGCACCGGCGGTGGTCAGTTCCAGGGGACGCGCTTTGCTTAGGCGTAGGGCGCAACGCAACGTGACGGCATGGGGCGGTGTGCCCTCGGCACTCACCGAATAATTGCCCTGCTGAAAGCCGCTGACATCGCCAATCCCGGCAATTTTGAGGCTGACCGGCGTTTCCTCTTGGAGGATAAGAAGTTGTTTGACCAGTTCGGCAAGATTGGCATGGATGCGGAACAGGGCCGGTAGCGCGACGGCGCGGACTTCGTCGGCCCGTATGTCGCTTTCGGTGTTGGAGGTCTGGAGCACCTCCTTGGCTGCCGCCCGCTTCTTCAGTTCGTCCAGCAATCCCATGCCTTGCCTCTGTTGCTGCTCACCGCTACGCGCCGGGTTGTGCGCCGTTCCATGTCGTGTTGGCCGTGTCAGCATCTTAGCATCTAGGCACGCAGAAATTCAGCGTCGCGACTGCGCTTCGCCAGTAGTCTTAACGGCTGTGAATAGCGCAGGTGCGTGGTCGTGGAAGGGACGACCGGGAGGCGGACGGGCTAGAAAAAGGAGGAAGGACCTCATGCTCGCGAGCATGGGGTCGTCGGTATTC
>JANLSI010000192.1:0-2296 GCA_031362345.1 Pseudomonadota bacterium | reverse complement strand
CGCCAGATTTTTTCAGCGACGGCCAATTTGGCCGCGTGCACATTTTCGCCAATGGTCGCATCAGCTTGGCGCGCGGCACACAAGTCGACGTTGGCCCCTTTGGTGAGTTCGAACTGGGCGCCGGTGGCATAGCCGTCGAAGGTACTGTCAAGAGCGCCGGCGGCCGCATCGCGATGACCACCGTGCAGACAGTGGCAACCGGCACCCAAGGTCGGGTGGAGCCGTTGGTATTGGCGCCCGGCAGCGCGCTGGTGACCCAGGGCCGCTGGGTCAATGAACGCGACGGGCGGGCGGTGGGTGATAACACCGCCCAGGGTCCGCTCGCGATCGATGGGGGTACGGTTACGCTAGGCGCGGCAGGTGACCTTGATCTCCAAAGCGGCAGTCTTATCGACGTTGGCGGTGGGGGGCAGGTCACCAGCAAGGGCGCACTGGTCGCAGGTAAGGGCGGCACCGTCGATTTGAGTACCGACGATACCTTGGCAACGCGCTTCAATGTGGCGGGCGCGCTGCGCGGCTTTGCGTTCACTAAGGGCGCCACGTTGAAACTCAGCGCTGGCGGTTTTGCCATTCAGAAATCCGGTCCAGTGCCCGAGAATCTAAGCCTGTTGACGCCGGATTTATTCGGTGCGAGCGGTTTTGCCGATGTGCTGATCACCGCGACCCGCGATGGCATCATCGTGGCGCCGGGGGCACGCGTCGACCTGCGTCAGAAGAATCGTCGGGCGGAAAAGGACTTCGCAGTGGCGGCGAGTGACGCCGACATCGACGAGGTAGCCGAGCGGGTTTATCTCGATGCCGAGCAGCGTCTACCGACCCGCTTCGCTCTCAGCTACAAACGCCGCGCAAATCAGTTACTGACGACCAACGAAGTGAGCATCGGCCGCGATGCCGAACTGCTGGCCGATCCACTATCGACGTTGAGTTTGAGCAGCGACACCCGTTTATTTATCGATGGGCTGATCTCGTCACCGGCCGGCAAAATTAGTCTGGCGCTAGTCCAACCGGAGGTCGGCAATGATCGTGGCTTCGACGGCGCCCAGGCGATTACCCTCGGCCCCCATGCCGCGCTGCTGGCGCGGGGCGCGGTACGCAAGCAAGCCACTGCCCTGGGTCTGCGTTTGGGCCACGTGCTGGACGGTGGCACGGTCGGGATCAGCGCTCAGCGTGGTTATGTGCTTGCCAATCGCGGTTCGCTGATCGATGTCTCGGGGACCTCGGCGCTATTCGATCTACCGGACCCGACGCGGCCTTCTCAACGTGTGCCGACGCGTGTCCAGGCGGTGGGCGGCGACATCGAATTGATCGCTGCCGAGGGCATGCTCCTCAATGGCGCGTTGCGCGCTCATGACGGCGGTGGCCTGTCGCTGGCCTTGGATCCCCGCCAGCGCGAAACCTCGGCAGATCTTGTCGGTCTCGGCTTCCCGCTGTTTCCAAACGGTCCGCGCGAGATTGTGATCGGTGGGGCACAGGGTGCAGATGTGCCGATCGGTAGCGCAGTACCGGCGGCCTTGAACGGTCAACTTGGCCTGCGTGCCGCGCAGGTGGGTGATGGCGGTTTCGCGGCCCTGCGCTTGACGAGTCGACCGACGCAGACTGGCGATGGCGTAAGCGCGGTGCGTTTCGTCGGCACGCAACGTCTGACTTTGTCCCAGTCCCTGACCCTCGATACGGCGGTGCTCGGCTCCGACGGTGGCAGCGTCGCACTGAACGCACCCTATGTGCGTCTGGGTAACTCGAACGACAGCTTGCGCTCGACGGCCGCGGCCACGCTGGGCGTTGGGCAGTTACGGGTCACGGCCGAGCATATCGACCTGATCGGCGATACGGCCCTGAAGGGCTTCGGCGATCAGGTCGCCCTACGCAGTCGTGGTGACATCCGCATGCTGGGCACGCGGGTGCCGGCGACGACGAGTACGCAATTGCTCGGTAGTCTGGCGGTAGCCGGTGACGTGGAATTGAGTGCGGCGCGCATCTACCCGGCAAGCTTGAGCAGTTTCACCCTGAGCAGCAGCGGCCCCGACGCCCACATTACTTTTCTCGCGCCCGCAGCCAATCATGCCCTGCTGCCGCTGTCGGCCGGCGGCAGTCTGACGGTCAACGCCGCGCACATCGCCCAGGGCGGCGCGCTGTTCGCACCCTTCGGCCAGATCAGCTTGAATGGCCAAAAATCTGTGACCCTGGCTAACGCTAGCCTGACCTCCGCAACAGGTGCCGATCTGCTGCTGCCCTTCGGCCAGACCCAGTTCGGCCGGCAGTGGACTTACCCGTTCGCCGTCGTTACTCGCATCATCGA
>JANLSI010000189.1:0-2094 GCA_031362345.1 Pseudomonadota bacterium | reverse complement strand
ATCGCGCCGGCGGCCTTGACGATGACCTCCGGGGTTAAATAGTTAAGGCTGCCGACTTCGTCGTCCGGTCCCCACTTGCCCCAGTTGCGGGGGGCGTCTTTAAGAAGTCTGGTCAGGCTCGGCTCGTTGTGATTGTGGTTATGTGAGTCACTCACTGTATTGCTCTCCCCTGGAGGTTCGTTCTTGGTCGGACACGCTCTGGCCGCCAGCGGCCTACGGGCACGCTATGGGCGCAAATGCGCGCGCCATCGTACTACGCACGGCCCCGGGTCGGAGCGTCTCCGGGGCCACGACAGGCGGGTGGATTGAAGCCATCCGGCCGCTCGCCGCCAAACGGGTGGGCGCCCGCGTCAGCGAACTTTGTGTCGTCCCATGGCCGATTGTCATAAAGATGTAATCAAACTGCCTTACAACGTTCCCCGAATTGTCATGTTTGTCTCGCGACCATGCCATCGTCCGTTACCCCGTAAGTTCTTCAAGGAGCTAACCGTGATCCCGAATTCCAGACTCACCCGCATCGCACGCCTGACAACCCTCGGGCTGGCGCTCGCCAGCGCCGCGCCGGTGCATGCCAGCCAACAGGCCCTCATGGAGTTATTCAAGCTGCTGCGCGATAAGGGCAGCCTGAGCGAAGCTGAGTACGGGCTGCTCTTGAAGGCGGCCGAGGCCGATGAGGCACGCCTCGCCACCGTGGGCACACCGGTGGCGGCGCCGAGCGCGCCGGCGGCGGTTGGCGCTCCCGCTGCGGCCGCCGTTGCTGTTGCTGCGCCGCCGGCCAAGAATGCCTGGACTAACACCATTGCTCTCAAGGGCGATCTGCGCACCCGCTACGATTTCACCGATCGCGAAGGCAGCGAGGCGCGCGGCCGCGGTCGGTTGCGCTATCGCCTGGGCGTGATCGCTAATCCGGCCACCAATATCGAAGTGGGGGCCGGCATCGCCAGCGGCGCCGGCGACCAACGTTCGGCCAACCAAACCTTCGACCAGGTTTTTTCCGGCAAGCAACTGAGCCTCGATTACGCCTATATGCAATACGGCTTTGGCCATGGTGTGACCGCCGTCGCCGGCAAGTTCGCGATCAAGAACTACCTGTGGACGCCGACCGATGTGATGTGGGATACCGACATTAATCCGGAAGGCGCAGCGGTGAAATACACCGGCAGCAACGCCATCGGCGCGTTCTACGCCCAGGGCGGACTGTGGGTGTTATCTGAATCGAAGCCCGACTCCAACGATGCCTACCTGGCCTATGGCCAGCTCGGCCAGGGCTGGAAGTCCGGTGACTGGTTCGGCACGGTGGCGGCCACCACCTATGTGTTCTCCAATCTCAAGAACACCAACAGCCCCTTCCATCGTGGTGGCAATACCGATACCCACATGAACTCTTTCAACCTGGCCACTGAAGTCGGCACCAAGCTTGGTGGCGGCACCGCCTCGCTGGTGGGGGAGTTCATCGACAACTACGAGACCGCCTCATCGCAGGACATCGCCTGGTCGGTGGGCACCAAGTATCAGTGGGACAGGTGGAGCATGAAGTATCTGTACGTCGATCTGGATGCCAACGCGGTGCCGGACTTCCTGCCGGATTCAGATCGCTTCGAGGGCGACACCGGCGTGCACGGTCACGAGTTCGAGATTCAGTACGAAATCATCAAGCACATCGTGCTCGGTCTCGACTATTACCACGTGCAGCAGAGCGCGACCAATGTCGACGAGAACCGCCTGCAGGCGGATATCAGCGTCAAGTTCTAAGGGCACAAGGCCGGGCGCTGCGCCAGCGACGCCCCGTCACTCAGCTGCGTTTGCGACCCTGGGTGGCGGCGACGATCAGGGCGTAGAAGCTGCGACCTTGGGTGGTAACCAGGTCCACCACAGCGTCGATCAGATTGCGGTCCAGGCCTGCCAGCGGCAGGTCGTAGGTGGTACTGCCCAGCATCACCACATTGCGCAGCGTGATGCGGGCGGTCTCGCGTGTGCGGTCAGCACTGAAGCTTACCGAGGCTGACACCAAGGGCTCGATGATCAGCTTGCTGGTGGTGGCGCAAGACACGCTTTTTACTGCCAGGTCGTGATCGAAAAGCTTCCTGCGCAGGG
>JANLSI010000183.1:0-2037 GCA_031362345.1 Pseudomonadota bacterium | reverse complement strand
GGTCGCACTGATGCGTCGACGTGAGCAGATCCGGATTTCTTTACCGGTACGTTCCCACGACATCTTGAAGATCGAAAGCTCTCTTGCCGAGGCTTCGGCCGGTACTCTCTCTCTTTGGATGGATGTCGCGAAACAAGGGCGGCGGCAGGAGGTCGACGGCCTGGCGCGAGGTCAGGATTTCGTCGGCCTTGGCCAGCTTGATTATCTGCTGGCCGTGGTGCGACGCCGCCGTGACGCCCGGCAAACGCTGCGGTGCGAGCAGCTCAAGCTTGCCGCCATACGGCCGACACAGACTCACGTCGGGGAATAACAACAAGGACAGCCATCGTGAGCATGCCTGCGGCCCAAATGGATCTCACCTCTCCAGGCGAGCGCATCGCGCGCAGCCTCATCGAAGACATGTCGGCCCTGGTTTCGCCGCCCGATGTGTGTCTCAAGATCAACGAACTGGTCGCCGACGACAGCACCTCCCTGGAACAACTGGCCTTGGTCGTCATTCGCGATCCGAACCTCACTGCCCGCATTCTGAAACTCGCCAACAGCGCCTTCTACGGGCTGCCGGGGCGGGTCGATACCATCACTCGCGCGGTGATGCTGCTGGGTATGGCGGAAATTCACAAGATAGTCATGGCGGTGTCGGCGGTACAGTCGTTCTCGCGGCTGTCGAGTTCAGTGACCAATATGAATTCGTTCTGGCGACACGGTGTGTACACCGGCTTGGTCGCCCAGGCGCTCGCACGGCGTGCGCGCATACTGCACCCCGAGCGCCTATTCGTGGCCGGCATGCTGCACGACATCGGCACCCTGCTGATCAACAAACGCTTCCCGGAAATTGCCCAGGCCACCATCATCGAGGCGGCCGGCGACGAAGATGCTCAGCATCGAGGCGAAATGCGCGACCTCGGTTTCGACCACGCGCTGCTGGCCGGCATGATGCTCGACAACTGGCATCTGCCAGCGACCTTGGTCGATACCGTTTACTGGCATCACGAGCCGCAGCGTGCGCTCAATGCTGGCGCGGAAGCAGCCATCCTCAAAGTCGCCGATAGCGTGGCCAATTATTCCGGCACCGGCAGCTACTGCGAACGTATTCCACGCGAGCAGACGGCCGACATGTCGCCGCTTACCAGCCTCGGCCTCGACATCGATTGCACTGGCGAAGAATTGATGGACGAGGTCGACCCGCAGTTCATCGAGGCGATTTATCTGATCGTGGCGTAACAGCACGGCCCCATCCTCACTCACCCCTGTGGGTCCGAATTCATTCGAACACGAGAGAAACTCGGCACGGGGTTCCGCCCTGGAAGGAATGTCCGAATGAATTCGGACCCACAATAGGGGTCGGCTCAGGTTTATGCTGGCGTCCTCTATTGCGTTACGAGGACCCGCCCATGGGCTTGCTGATCAACGGCGTGTGGGACGCCGATGCAACCATCATTCCTCTAGCGCGCCGCGACCGGACTACAGCGGCACGGTGCCTGTGCTAGGGGGCCGTGAGCGGCGCGCGGTCGCGCGGGTCATGCCGGCGGCATTGAGCAAATGACTCCAGAGCAACCGACCCCGCGCATTGCAATAGGCACCGGTGCGCTAGGCGTCGCGAGCACCGATCGACCGCCGCGTGAGTCTGAACCCGATCAGACCGAGTGCAACCAGGGCCGCAGACATCGGTTCCGGCGTTACGATCGGTGGACGCAGGACATCAGGCACTTCGACGCCGTTACCGGGTGCGTAGAAGACGAGGTCAGTCTGGCTGTCGGATTGCCAGGTGTGGAACCAGCCCGTGCTCTCGGTAATGAAGCGGGGCAAGGACGAGAATCCGAAAACGCCCATCTCGCCGGGCAGCAGGCCGAGGCCCGCAGAATTTCTGATATCCCACTCGACCGGCATGCCCGAGCAGCAGTCGAAGACCCAGGCTGCAGTCGGCGCATACAGATCTGTAAGATCGGCTACGCCCGCCGGCAGCGCAGTCTCGAACCCGGAGAAGCCATTGCTGGTGCCCGGAGCGGGGTCATACGACTTGTTGCTGACGGTGTACCG
>JANLSI010000298.1:0-16164 GCA_031362345.1 Pseudomonadota bacterium | reverse complement strand
GCACCGCCTCGATGCCCAGCGCATGGGCAGCGCGGATCACGCGCACTGCAATCTCACCGCGGTTCGCCACCAGAGTACGTTTGATGGTCACGTCTTAGACTCGATTCATCACGCTCAGGCCGCCGGCTCGATGATGACCAGCAACTGCTCATACTCGACCATGCTGCCGTCGTTCACGCAGATCTGGCGCACCGTGCCCTTGACACCCGACTTGACCGGCGTGAAGAGCTTCATGACTTCGATCAGACAGACTTCCGCTTCGGCCTCGATGGCCTGGCCCACTTCGACATAAGACGGTGCACCGGGCTTGGGCGCACGATAGAAGGTGCCGAGGTTGGGCGCGCGTACCCCAACCATGCCGGGCGGGATGCTGACTTCGGTGGGATGGGCGGCGGCGGTGGTGGCGGGTGCTGCGCTGACGGCACTCACGGCCACCGGTGCGGCCACGGGCATCGCGACTATCTGCGCCGACGGACGACGGGCCTGGGGATCGTTGGACAGGAAGATCTCGAGGTTATCGGTCTTGAGATGCATCTCGTCCCAGTCGGAGCGATTGAACAACTCAATCAGGTTTTCGATGTCGGCCGGGGTCGGATTGGTCATGGCACAGGGTCCTGAAAAATCGAGGCGGGAGTTTAGCAGGGGAGCTTGGTGGTGTGTGTCCCTGCGGGGAGCGCTCAGGTGCCGAAAAAAAATGTCCGACTGAAGTCGGACCCACAGGGAGGCTTTGTATTGTTCCCCGCCATCTTTGTGGGCCCGACTTCAGTCGGACATCCCATCCAGCGCATTCATCGCGATCCTAGCCGGTGGCCGCCCCATGGATCGCCGCCAGCAACACCGGCAGCGGATGCCGCGCGACGATGCTCGTCACGCCCGCAGCTAGGGCCGCGGCTACTCCCGCATCACTCTCAATCGCCCCACCGCGAACGCAGGTCTTACCGATCAGCAGCGCCGGCAACTTGTCCGGATCCTCACCGCCCTCGACCGCGTCGAGATCGAAGGCCGATGCTGCTGCCGGGTCGTTTTCCCTCAACACCATAATCGGACTCGCCGCCACCGCCCAGGCCGTCAGCTTGGCCAGGCGCGGATCGTCCAACTCATCGGGTGTCACCACGGGCAACAGACCGGCATAAATATGCCCGCTGTTGGCATCGACCGTCACCATTGCGCCGGTCAGCGCCGCCAGGGTCCCGGCCCCGCAACCGACGATACAAGGCACACCCAGTGCGCGACTGACGACCGCCGCATGGGACGTCGCACCCCCTTGTTCGGTGATGACCGCATGGGCCGCGATCATGCCGTGCACGTCTTCGGGACTGGTGGTGGCGCGTGCCAGCACCACCGCTACACCGGCTTGCGCGCGTTGTTCAGCGCTATCGGAATCAGCCACCACCACGCCGCTGCCAACGCCTTGGCAGGCGGGCTCGCCCTGGGCCAGCACGGTGGCGCCGTCGGTTGCACCATCAGCGAGGCGCGGTTTCAACAACGTACGGATCTGTTCGGCCTGCACACGCGATAGCGCGGTCTTGGTATCGATGCGCCCCTCATCGACCATGTCGACGGCAAAACGCACTGCCGCCTGGGGTGCGCGCTTGGCTGAGCGGGTCTGCAACAGATAGAGCTCGCCGTGCTGGACGGTGAACTCGATGTCCTGCACGTCGGCGTTTTCCTGCTCAAGTGTGGCGGCGGCTTTCATCAATTGCGCATGGACGTCGGGTGCCGAGGCCGCCAGCGCACTCAAGGGCTCGGGCGTGAACTTGCCGGACACCACGTCCTCGCCCTGGGCGCGGTGCAGGTATTCGCCATAGGGCAGCCGATCACCGGTGAGCGGATTGCGGCTGAACAACACGCCGGTGCCGGAGCGCGCGTCGAGATTGCCGAACACCATGGCCTGCACTGTGACCGCCGTGCCGAGGCTGTCGGCAATACCGTGGTGCTGGCGATAACGCCGCGCGCGGCGCGAATTCCACGAATCGAACACCGCACTCACCGCCGCCAGCAACTGCGCGCGCGGATCGTCGGGCACGGCTTCGCCTTGGGACGCGATCTCGGCGCGCAGACCGGCCGGATCGCCGCAAGGGTTCTCCACCAACGTCGCCTTCAGCACGATGCTGGCGTAGAGCTCAAGAAAGCGGCGATGGGTGTCGCGCGCGAAAGTCTCACTAGCGGCCTCGGCGGCCAGCGCCGCTGCGGTGGTGGCATTGATGCCGAGGTTCAGGACCGTGTCCATCATGCCCGGCATGGACACAGCGGCGCCGGAACGCACCGACACCAGCAAGGGTTTTGCACCACCGAACTGACGACCGGTGGCGGTTTCCAGCCAGACGATGGCGGCATCGAGTTCGGCGGCCAATGCTTGCGGCACACTGCCTGTTTCGAGATAGGCGCGGCAGGCATCGGTGGTAATCACCACCGCCGGCGGCACGCGTAAGCCCAAGCTCAGCATGCGCGCCACCGACCAGGCCTTGCCGCCGATCAGTTCGCGGCTCGGCAGGGCGCTGCCGTCGAGCGCGAGTAGATAACGTCCGAGCGTGATGGCCATGGCGACTCTCCTATTCGGTACGCGCGGGGCCAAGCTTCGCCGTGCATTGTAGGTGCGAATTCATTCGCACACCCAATCGCGCCGCGCTTGACCCAAGCTACAACTTGTCCCGCAACGCCTCGATATCCGCCCGCTTCAGCCCCGCACCACAGCCGGCGAGTTTCCGCGAATATTGCTGCTCGATGCAATAGAGCTCGTCGGCCAAGGGGCTTTGATGGTGGTACTTGAGCCAGGTCTCGCACAAATGACGGAAACGCGGACTACACACGGCCGGTGTGTGGGCCTGCGCGCGGCGATTGTATTGCGCGAGCGTCAGCACCCCTTGGCTGGTGGTGTAGCGATCTTGTTTCGCATCGAGATGGCTGCGGCCCGGCCGCATGGGCCCGACGGTGCGAGTGTAGTTGCCGCCATCGAGCACCGAATAGGGAATGTGGCTGAACATGCGCGTCGGCGTATCGGCGTGCATCATCATGCTGTATTCGTTGATGCGCTGACTGGGGTTGGTCATGGAGCCGACCAACTCCCCTAGGAAGGCGTTCGAGTATTCGTCGTTCAACAGCGGGCGGAAACGCTCGGCGCGTTCGTCGACCATCATCCAGTCTTCTACTGCGTAACAACCGGCGACATGGGCGATATCTTTGGCGATGGCGAAATAGGTAATCGCGCCGGCGTCGATCATCTGGTTACGCGTCCAGCCGGCGATGCGTTTCCACAGTTTCGCCGTCGCGACTTTGATTTTGTCTGTCAGATCGGTGAAGGCGTGCGTCAATTCCTCGCGACTGCCCATGGCGACCGGTAGATAGCCTTCGCTCAAGGCATCCGAGGTGTAGAGCCCGACGCCGACCACGTGATGGGACTTGAACTCGGGCTCCGACTCGAACGAACCCCAGTCGTCCATGAGATAAATATGACAACCCTCGACCGCCATAGTCACGGTCAGATTGTTGTAGGGAATGTCGCGCGCGACATCGTCTGCCCAGGGAAAATCGGACTCGGACAAATCCATGTA
Source organism: Pseudomonadota bacterium (assembly GCA_031362345.1). GTDB lineage: Bacteria > Pseudomonadota > Gammaproteobacteria > JADJYF01. The sequence goes on along the minus strand of JANLSI010000298.1, from coordinate 12,613 downwards.
GTCGCGCACTACCATCTCGCGCGTGTCGGACAGCTTGTAGGGTCCCGAATTACACAGGCTGATACGCGACTCGCAGGAGATCAGGAAGCCGTATTGCGACGCGGACGCCATGAAAGCTTGCGCTGCGTTATGCAACGCGTCGCCGTAGCGACATTCGTACATGTCGGCATGGAATACCTGCAGGCGACGCTCCGGCAGGATCTGGGCACGATGGCCGTAATTACTATTGGCCAGATGCCCGTCGTTACGATGCCAGCCGAGTTGGAAGCGCTTCCAGAAATCCATCACGTCGATGAGATCGTGGAGCGCATCCTCAGGCCGCAACAGCCCGAGATTGATCATGTATTCGCGTCCGAGCAGGTAGAACGACGGCAGTCCCCAGCCCATCGCTGGGTTCGCGCACTTGATACCCATATTGCGCATGCGGTCGCCGATCAGCTCGGCGGGCAGATGGCGGTCGACCTTGCGCACCAGCTCGGGGTAACGATAGAAGGCCATGAAATAGGACAACAACATGTAGGGCGAAACCGGAAACAGCTTCGACTCCTGCACGGTACGTGTCACGCACAGCCAATAAGATTCATCGCCCAACTGCTGAATGAGGGCATTGGTCTCCAGCAGCTGCGGATAGTTGATGCGCTCTGCTTGGGGGCCCATCTTCATTTGTTAAGCCGCCATACGCGCGCCGTCATTTCGCGGCCTTGCTGGTAGGCTTCGGCGGTCTTAGCGCGCGCGGTGGTTTCCATACGGATGGTGTCACCTTCGCGAATGCCAGACAGCTTGGCGTTCATCAAACACGGGATGCCATATTCCCGCGTCAAGATGCCTAGGTGCGAGCGCACCGTGCCACCGGCACACAACACGCCTTTGAACTGTTCGAGGATGGGCGCCGTCAAGGTGCCGCCCGAATCGTCAATCACGGCAATGGTGCCGGGCGGCACACCGTGGGTCAGAAAATCGAGCACCATCGCGCTAGTCCGCACATAGCGCGCCGTGCCGACCAAGTCTTCATCGAAGGGCACGACATTGTCGCCTCGGCCACAGGCTTGCCAACCTTGCCCATCGACCGCACCGAGCACCGCCTCGGGGTGCTCGAAACTGAAGCTCGCCAGATCTTCATGCAGGCCCGCCGCCGGCTGATAGGCTGCGGGCCGCTCGGCGACCGACACCTGCGCTGACCATGCGTAGCGATAGCCGAGTTCGAGTAGACGGCTATCGATGGCGGCGAAATCATCGGCCGTGATCGATGTCAGCGCACCGTCAAACACGAAGCTCGCCCAGTCGCGACCACTGGCGGCAAACCGCTGGCGCACCAGATCCTTGACCGCGCTGTGAAAGGCCTCGACCAGGGGCGATGCCGCCCCGTCACCGAATTTATCGGCGTCGGCGTAGTAATCACTCATGACAGCGACTGACCCGTGATCGTTCGAACTGCGCTCAGTGACCGACGATGGTCACGCAGGTAATCGCTTCCTCGATGCCGCAGATACCGCCGCCATTCTGGGCAATGGCGACTTTGGCGCCATCAACCTGGCGCTGGCCGGCTTCGCCGCGCAGTTGGGTCACCAGTTCGAAGATCTGGCCGAGTCCGGTCGCGCCGATCGGATGGCCCTTGGATTCCAGACCGCCCGACGGATTGACCGGCAGTCGTCCACCGAGACGGGTTTCGCCGCGTGCGGCCGCCGGACCCCCATCACCGAGCGCACACAGGCCGAGCGCTTCGAGTTCGATGATCTCGCCCATCGCAGTGGCGTCGTGCACTTCGGCAACGTGCATATCCCGCGGCCCGAGGCCCGCTTTCTCATAGGCCTTCAGCGCCGCGAGTTTGCTGGCGTGTTTTTCGAATTCGGTAATGCCGCGGTTACTGCCCGACTGCATGATGGTCGCCAGCACGCGCATGCTGCGTGCCTTGGCGGCGTTCAGCTTCTTCAATCCGGCGGCATTGCAGACGATGGCCGCCGCCGCGCCATCGCTGATCGGCGAGCACATCGGCAGGGTCAACGGGTAGGTAATCGGCGCCGCGCTCAGCACTTCCTCGACCGAGAAGGCTTTCTGGAATTGCGACAGCGGATTCATGGTCGAGTGCTGGTGATTCTTCGACGCGATTACCGCCAGCTGTTCCTGGGTGGTGCCGAATTCGCGCATGTGCATGCGACAAAAGCCGGCATAGATATCCATGAACACACTGTAGGGCCGCGGTGAGGTGGTGCCGGGCGGCACTTCCACCCCCTTAGCCATTTCGGCGAAGGCGGCTTGGCTCTGCGCCACTTCATGCACGTCCCAGGCGCCGTCGAAGGCGCTGAACATGCGCTTCTTGTCCTCGGAGAACATCTTTTCCACCCCGAGAGCAAGCGCGATATCGCAGGCGCCAGCCTTCACATAATTGACTGCCATGTGGAAGGCAGTGGTAGCAGTGGCACAGGCGTTCTCGACGTTCACTACCGGCACGCCCTCAATGCCAAACGGACGCAGCGCAATTTCACCGCGCACCATGTCCTGGCCTTCCATGTGACCCTGCACGCAGTTACCGAAAAACACTGCCTCGATCATGCGCGCCTCACAGCCGGCGTCGCGCAAGGCCTCTTCCAAGGCTTGACCGCTCAGGCTCTTCAGACTGCGGTCGAGATGCTTGCCGAAATTCGTCATGCTGACGCCGGCGATATAGACATCGGTCATGGGAGCGTCCTCGTGGGCATGGCAAGGGTAGTGCGGCGGGGTTTGCACGGGGCGGAGCGCGGACCGCTGCTGGTGGTCAATGGTAGCGCGATGCCGACGCCGACGGCACTCCCCGGGTGCGCGGTGGGCGATCACTGCAGACCCGGTGGGCACAAATCCATTCGCACCTACAATGGCGCCAACTTAACATTCCTAGTGCTTGCACGGAGACTGTCCCATGGCCGACCCCATCCTCGTCGCCCAACGCGATGACATCAGCTGTCATCTGCTGCCGGCGCTGGCCAATCGCCACGGGCTCATCACCGGTGCGACCGGTACCGGCAAGACCATCACCTTGCAGACCCTCGCCGAGCGCTTCAGCGCCATCGGCGTGCCGGTCTTCATGGCTGACGTGAAGGGCGATCTCACCGGCATCAGCCAGGCCGGCAAAGTCAGCACCAAACTCGCCGGCATGCTCGCCGAGCGGCACCTCGATACGCCGACCTCGCTGGCCTGTCCGACCACCTTGTGGGATGTGTTCGGTGAACAAGGTCACCCGGTGCGCGCCACGGTCAGCGACATGGGCCCGCTGCTGCTGTCGCGCATGCTGGCCTTGAACGAGACCCAACAAGGTGTGCTGACCCTTGTATTCAAGATTGCCGACGACAACGGGCTGGCGCTTCTCGATCTGAAAGATCTGCGCGCGATGCTGCAATTCGTCGGTGACCATGGCCGTGAATTCACCACCGACTACGGCAATATCAGCGCCGCCAGCGTTGGCGCCATCCAGCGCGGTCTGCTGCAGATAGACCAACAGGGCGGCGAGCAATTCTTCGGCGAGCCGATGCTGAACATCGCCGACTTCATGCAGACCGATGGCGGTCACGGCGTGATCAATATCCTCGCCGCCGACAAACTGATGGCGGCACCGCGCCTCTACGCGACCTTCCTGTTGTGGCTATTGTCGGAACTGTTCGAAGCCCTGCCCGAGGTCGGCGATCTCGAACAACCGAAACTGGTGTTCTTCTTCGACGAGGCCCATCTGTTGTTCAAAGAGGCACCCGCAGCGCTGGTCGAGCGCATCGAGCTGGTGGTGCGACTGGTGCGCAGTAAAGGCCTAGGCGTGTATTTCGTGACCCAGACTCCGCTCGATATTCCGGACGCAATCCTGGGCCAGCTCGGCAATCGCGTGCAGCATGCGCTGCGCGCCTTCACGCCGCGCGACCAGAAAGCGGTGAAAGCGGCTGCTACCACCATGCGCGCCAAGCCCGGCCTCGACATCGAGACCGCTATTGGCGAATTGGCCGTCGGCGAGGCGCTGGTCAGTTTTCTCGATGAACAAGGCCGCCCCACGATCACCGAGCGCGTCTATGTCGTGCCGCCCGGCAGTCAGATCGGGCCGATTACGGCCGCCCAGCGCCAGGCATTGCGCGCGAGTTCGCTGGTGGCGGGGGTCTACGAGCAGAGCGTCGATCGCGAATCGGCCTACGAAAAATTGAAAGGCCGCGCCGAGCAAACCGCCAGCGCCGCCGAGGACGTGCGCGAAGCTGTCGCCGCGACTGACAACGGCAACAGCGGCGGCGGTCTGTTGGGCAGCCTCAGCGATGTCTTGTTCGGTAACACCGGTCCACGCGGCGCTAAGCACGACGGGTTGGCCCAGACCCTGGCGAAATCGGCGGCGCGCACCGTCGGTTCGACGGTCGGGCGCGAGATCATTCGCGGCGTGCTGGGCTCGCTACTGGGTAGCGGCAGTGCGCGCAAGCGGCGCTGAGTGACACCCCCGTGCTGCGGTCGCGCCGGGTTCAGACTCGGCGTCACTCAGCTGCCTCAGTGCGCTAGTGCGCTGCAGGAATCGTATGCGCCAGACCGCCTTCGGTTCCTACCGGCACACTGTGCACTTTGGACGTGCCGTCAGCGTCAGTCGCAACGTCCTGAACCGCAGCCAATCCCGGCCCGGCACCCATACGCTTACCGATCAGATAGGTGCCGTTACTGATACCGAGCAGAAACAAGATCTCGGGACAGAACAATGCATCGATGGCGTTCTTGAACGTTTGAGGCGTATCGAGCTTGACCGCCGCCAGCACGTACAGAAAGGCGAAAGCCACGACGAAGTTCCAGATCAACATCTGCAACCTGGATACGCTTGGTTTGCCGTCGCTCTTTCCATCGCTGGAAGGTTCGAACAGGAAGAGTGCTGTCTGGTTATTCGCCCCACCGCGATACAGACTCCATCCGATTGCCACAGCAATGATGGTTAGCACCGCCGTACCGGCAAGAAGAAACGCCGTTGGCGCGAACGCCGTCACACTCTGCGCCAGCGAATTGAGGACATCAGCCATGGTTTCACCTCGTTAAGCTCTACTTTCATCACCACAATCGCGAACTATTGACTGCGCAACTTTCCCCACAAAAAGGATGCCGAGGCCAATCCGCTAAACGCCGACAGATCAACGCCACCAAACAACGTAGAGATGTCGGGGGGTGTTGGCGCCTGCCAATTGGCGTTCAATACGCTGACCAGAAATGTCACGGCCAAGCCAACATTAGCCAACAGAAAAGCAGCACGGGCTAGGGTCGGTTCCACGACGCGCGACGGCGCGAGCATTGCAGACAGCTTCTGGCCTGACTGCAACGTGGCGTAGGCGACGCTAAAGGCCATGAACCCCACTACCGCCCAGGCGCAGAAGAGAATGATTTGTCGCAACTCCACGGGCGTTCCTCAGCCCTGAGGCAAGCTGAATGGCTGCTGGAAAATCAGAATAAGCTGCCGATCCATTTCAAAGGTGGAAGCCAGAGCATAACCACCGGCAAGCATGTTGTTGCAGAGACTCGTAATGGCTTCCGCCAGATTCTTTACGGTGGTGAGATCGATACGTCGAACTTCCGTCATATCGGCATTCTCCCTCTAATGTCATGGAATAATGTTTTGACGAGCCAGTGCTTCCTTCCAGGCTGCGATCTGAGTCTGGTCAGGATTGATGCAGAACGCCGCCATCGATCCCCCCATGGCCGACTCTGCGGCTCTCAGCTTGGCCTCGAGTGTCGCGTCCGCGCCACGTTTGAACTGGAGCGCACACAGTGGTCCGGCATCTATTTGTACCGCGACGTCCACCGCGGCAACGCCACTGGCGGCCGACAAGGCTTGCTGCTTGTCGGCGGCAAACAGGCCGCGCGCGAAATCGGTCTGCGCGATATTAGTTGCGGCGTTGCCTGTCGCCATGAATTGCGTCAGCGGCAAAGTGGTCTGGTTGCCACCACCATTCACACGCAGTTCTATTCCTCCGATGACCGAACCGAGGCGAGTCTGACCGTTAGCGACGGGCTCTATTGGAAGAACGGAATATTCCTGACGCTTATAGCCCAAGTGGATTGCGCTGGAGACTGTGCCGGTGTAGCGCACCTTGAGACCGAAGCTAGTAGACGTTCCGAACACCATAGGCCGAGATTCCCCGGAGAGGGTTTCCGGGATACTGACACCGCTACTCGCGGTCGCCAATTCCGCCGCCCGACCCGTGGCGTAGAGCTGGCGAATATGTGGCTTGAAAAAGGCAAGATCCGATTCGAGATGCGCGTAGACCGGCGGGACGCCGCCAGACGCCGGATAGGCCGGACCGACCACCACTTCGTGACGATTGTAGCCAACGTCCGCCGTGCCGGTAGTGGAGTCGGCGCCGATGCCAATCTCGGTAGCCGTCACGAACACCGTGGTATTCGGGCTGGCACACCCAACCAATAGGACGCACGCAACCGCCGCCGTGAGGGTATGGATCTTCATTTCACTTCTTCTCCTTGGGCTGACAGGTGTAAGCGGGGTCGAGCAGCACGTGCGGATTGCCGACAACCGCAACATCGTTTTTCAAGTAGCCGACAACATCGCGGGAATACCCGACGCTGAGCGTGCGACCATCGGCAAGGTGATGGTAGGCCAAGCCCAGTGTCTGGAATTCGGCGATTTGGCCAGCGACGGTAGCGGAGTCAGGGGCGCGCAGCGTCATGGCGTGAACGCCCAGGATGTGCGTCGCACCGTTCTGATCTTCGTAGCTGAAGGAACAGGCTTGCAACGTGACCAGCAATAGCGCCGTCAGGACGACGCGCGCGTTCACTGCTGCAGGCTGAGGTGGCCCGACCGGAACGATGTCAGTGTGACGAGCCATGAAGTATTGCAGCTTCCAGTCTTATCAATCGTGGTGCGAATCCAATCATGCGTGCATGACGCGCTCAATGGACGCAGCACCTGGCTCTTATAGCAGACCGAATTGGTGGTCTGAATACCCGAGACCAGTGAGCGCACCCGATAGACCAAGGCCGAAATCTTCGCACGCCGCGACGCTCGGCGCATTGCAAGCACGTCCGGCGCGATTGGAGTGTGCAGCATGCACACAATGAACAGCCGCTCAATTGCCCGGCATGTCCCGTTTCTCGTTTGCGCTTCACCGTGCCTTTCGATCTGCACGCCAAATTCCGCGTCCCGGTGATGGGGTTTCTGTGCCTGCACAGCCCATGCGATGACGGACCTGTGCTAAGGCCCCAGGACGGGGAATGACCAAGTGCCGCCACTCACAGCTTCACGCAATGACCTTCGAAGTCGGCGATGACGCAATCGAAGCCTGCCGGGCAATCTTGGGTCACGATGCAGTTGCCGCCCACTTCCTTGCCGGGCAAGTTGTCCTTGATCATCTGTTCCGGATCGCCCAGCCCGCGGGGTATGCTGGCGGCCACGACGCGCGCCCGCTCTGCGCAAACCGTAACGCTCATTACCATCATGACCCACCAGGGGGAACGACTATGCTCAAGTGGAAATTCGGCGATACCACCATTACCCAGCTCATCGAGTTGAAGGACGACAGCGGCGCGGTGCCGGTGTTGCCGATCGCGACGCCGGAAAACCTCGCCACCATCCCGTGGCTGAAGCCCCATTTCGTCACGCCCGATGACAAGCTGATCTTGAACATCCAGATGATGATCATCGAGACACCGGATCGCAAGATGGTGGTCGATACCTGCATCGGTAACGACAAGAACCTGGCCATGGACGCCTGGGCCAATATGCAGCGGCCCTTCCTCGACAATCTCAAGGCACTGGGCCACGACCCCGATTCCATCGACACCGTGATCTGCACCCATTTGCATGTCGATCACGTCGGCTGGAATACCAAGAAGGTCAACGGCAAATGGGTGCCGACGTTCAAGAACGCCCGCTATCTTATGGTCGAATCGGAATTCAAGCACTGGCAACATCTCGAGGATGGCTTCGGGCCGGTGTTTGCCGAATCCGTGCAGCCGGTATTCGACGCCGGTCTGGTCGATCTGGTGCAGCCTGATCACCAGGTGGGGTCGGGCGTGTGGTTCGAATCGACACCCGGCCATACCCCCGGTCATGTCAGCGTCCACATCGCTTCAAAAGGTGAAGAAGCGATCATCACCGGCGACATGATGCACCACCCCTGTCAGATCGCGCGGCCCGACTGGGTGACACCCTTCGACAACGACAGTCCGGCGGCCGTCGCCACCCGTCAGGCCTTCCTTGAACGCTATGCCGACAAACCGGTGATGGTGTTAGGCACGCACTTCGCCGATCCGGTCGGCGGGCGCATCGTGCGCGACGGCAAGACCTTCCGCTTAGCGGTGTAGTTAGTTCGCCATCGATCTGCTTTTCTGTGGGTACGACTGAAATCGGACCCACAGAAGGAAGGCAAAAGGCACAAGCCTTAGCGCCAATCCCCTCGTAGCATCGCCACCTTTTCCTGCAAAGCCGCTGGCGTCGCATCGCGCGCCGCCAGCGGTCGATCGATCACCAAGGCAATCCGCCGCAAGGGCCGCAGGCGCCAGGGTTTGCTCATGGCCTTGCCGTCCTTGCGTGAGAAAAACGATCCCCACAACCCGCGTAGCGCCATGGGAATAACGGGCACCGGCGAGGTGGTGAGAATACGCGTGATGCCGGGACGGAAAGGGTAGAGCTCGCCGCTGTCGGTGATGCGACCTTCGGGGAAAATCCCTACCAGATCACCGGCCGCTAAGGCCTTGGCCACTTCAGCAAAGGCACGCGCGGTCATGTTGGGATGCTCTTTGGCCGACGCGATCGGGATCGCGTGGCCCGTGCGGAAGACGAAAGAGATGATCGGCATCTTGAAGATGTGATGGTCCATCACGAAGCGGATGGGACGCGGGCAAGCCGCCGCGATCACCAGCGCGTCGACGAAGCTCACATGGTTACAGACGATCACCGCCGGCCCCTCGTCGGGCAGATTATCGAGACCTGATTTGTCGAGCCGATAGACGGTGTGGATCAGCATCCACACGATGAAGCGCATGAGAAATTCCGGTACCCGCAGATAGATGTAGACCGCCACTGCGGCGTTCAACAGGCCGAGCACCAGATACAGCTGCGACAGTGTAAGGCCAGCCTTCAGCATGCCCGCCGCCATCAAGGACGACACCACCATGAACAGCGCATTGAGAATATTATTGGCGGCGATCACGCGGGCGCGATGGGAAGCATCGCAACGGCTTTGGACCAAGGCGTAGAGCGGCACGCTATAGAAGCCGGCGAACATCGCCAGCCCGAACAAGTCCGCCATCACCCGCCAGTGTCTGTGGTCCGCCAGAAAGGAGGCCGGGCCAACCAGCCCATGGGGCGTAAAATGACGCGAGGCCAGCCATAGGTCGATGGCAAAAACAGTCATACCGATCGAGCCGAAGGGCACCAGCCCGATTTCTACCTTGTGACCCGACAGCCGTTCGCAGGCCAGCGAGCCCATGCCGATGCCGAGTGAAAACACCGCGAGCAAGACGGTCACGACATTCTGATCGCCGCCCAGGCTTTCCTTGGCAAAGCCGGCGAAGGTAGTGAGAAACACCGAGCCGAAGAACCACATCCACGAAATGCCGAGCAGGGACAGGAACACGGTGCGATTGCCGTGGGCATGGCGCAGATTGGCCAGCGTTTCGCTGACCGGGTTCCAGTTGATGACGAGCTGCGGTACCGGCGCCGGTGAAGCCGGCACGAAACCCGCCGCGATGCGCCCGATCATCGCCAGTGCCAACGACACCGCCGCGACGTAATGCGGACCGACAACTGGAATCGCAATCAGAGCACCACCGAGCATGGTGCCAAGCAGAATGGCGACGAAGGTGCCCATCTCGACGATACCGTTGCCGCCGACCAGTTCCTCGTCACGCAGATGCTGGGGCAGATAAGCGTATTTAACCGGACCGAAGAGCGCCGAATGACTGCCCATGAGAAACACCCCGGCGAACAACAAAGACGACATGTGCAGCACGAAGCCCGCCGCGATCCCAGCCATGAACAGAATTTCGAGATTCTTGACCAGCCGAATCAAGCGCGCTTTATCGTACTTGTCGGCCAGCTGGCCGGCGGTGGCCGAGAACAATAGAAAAGGCAGGATGAAGATGCCGCCGATGACCGGCCCCGCCGTGGTGGCTTCAAGTCCGCCCCACTCTGCGGCGCTGTAGGTGGCAAGCGCGGTGAAGGCGAACTTGAAAGCGTTGTCGTTGGCGGCACCAAAGAACTGAGTGAGGAAGAACGGCAGGAAGCGCCGCTCCTTCAGCAGGCCGACCTGACTGGTGTCGCTCATGGGCACAATCGCTCCGCGCGGTAGGCTAGATAGTTGGCGTGCAGTCACAGTGCTCAGCGGGCGCGCGCGGCTGATCGGCTACGCCTTGCGGCCGCGAGTATGCCTGCCTCGCAGCGAATCTTGAATGGCAGGGCAGCGCTGGAGTGTGGCGCGGCGAAGCCTGATCTATGCTGCGCACTCAACGACAAATGGGAGTATTGAGGTGATCAGGGACATTTTGCGCATGGGCGATCCGCGTCTGCTTGAAACGGCCACGCGGGTCGCCGACCCGCGCGCGCCGGAGATCAAGACACTGGTGGCCGATCTATTCGACACTATGCATGCCGCCAACGGCGCCGGTCTCGCGGCGCCCCAGATCGGTGTCGGTCTGCGCGTGGTGATCTTCGGCTACCGCGATACGGCCGCGCGCAATCCGCGCTATCCTGACGCCGATCCGGTGCCTGAGACCATCCTCATCAATCTCGAACTGACCCCACTCGGGCCGGACTTCGAAGATGGCTGGGAAGGCTGCTTGTCGGTGCCAGGCCTGCGCGGCGTGGTGCCGCGCCATGCGCGGCTGCGCTACTGCGGACTCGATCTCGATGGCAATGTCATCGATCGCGAAGTCAGCGGCTTCCACGCCCGCGTGGTTCAACATGAATGTGACCATCTGGACGGTATTCTCTACCCGATGCGCATCACCGACTTCACCCTGTTCGGCTACACCGATGTGCTGTTCCCCGGACTCAGCGCCGCTGAGGACGACTAAGGACGGCGGTGCACGCCGCTGAGTTAAGCGCGGTCAGGTCGCGCAACACGCGGCCCGACCCCTGCTTTGCGGTCCGCAGACCGAGCGGATTAGAAAACCTAGCTTGACTGTTGCAGTGATGGGCCGAGGCTCACCCCGGCGCCGAGTCTTAGTCGTGGTTCGGCAGCGTCACACGGATCTGGAAGCCACCGGCGCCCAGCATCGTGGTCTTCATCGTCCCCTCCAAACCACGGAAGCGGCCTGTGCCACCCGTGACTACCTGGGAATAACTGCCACCCTGTACGAACTGCTTGATCGGACCGGCGGTTTCAAACGCGCCCTTGTCATCGATGCGGAAGTGCCAGTCCACGTAACCCAGATCGTCGTCGGCTGCTGCGGGCAGCTTGATAGCGCCCGGCGCAAAGCTGCTGACGAAGGTGCCGTTGACGAAGAAAGTACCGATCTTCTGCGCCGCATAGGCCACGCAGGTGGCGTCACCACTGCCATCCTCCGGCACCGTACCGACCGGCAAGATCATGCCGACCGCAGTCACGCGATCGCCGGCCGACGGCGGGAAGTTGGTGAGCTTGGCGCCGGTCACGCCATCGACGCAAACATCGTAGGCGCGCGCCGCCTTGGATTTCGATTTGCCCTTGTCCTTGTTCTGGTCGGCCAGCAGCGGGGCACTCGCGAGCGCGCCGGCGATAGCCAGCGCCAATCCGATTTTCACACGTTTCATAGTTCTTTCTCTTGCTTGATGGTGTTATTTGAACGCAGCGACCGGATGGCCTAGACGGCCTCCGGTCATGTTGCGTCTGGGGGTGGGTCAAGGTTTGGACGAGATAGGTTCAACGCGTCTTCTCGTTTTGCGGGCGAGTTGGCAAGTTGGGGAGACGGGCGCGCGTGGCTGAGCCAGCCTATACCGCACCAGCCGTCATCACCGCATAACCCGCTACCCATTGAGGAATAGCGCGGTAATACCTTAGATCGAAGTTCGTGACACCCGCCGCCCGCACCGCTGCGGCGACCGCTATCCACGACCTGATCTCATGCCCGCCGCAACCGCCATCGCGGGTGATGCCGTCATCATCCATGGCTACGATGCCGGCTTCGTCGTCGGCACGTAGCATGTCCAGAAAAGCCTGGTCCCAGATGGGATTCAGTGGCGTGCGCTCACTGTCGCCCGTGACCTGCCGGGCCGCATCGCTCAGCACCCGTTGCTGGCGCGCGGCGCGTTCTTCCGCGCTCAAGCGGCCACCGGCGATCAGTCGTTCACGCACCGGTTCGGGCGCACCGGCTAGGGTCGGGATGGGTGGGTCGTGGGAGATCCCACCCGATGCAGTCAGCAGTACACGGCAATCGAGCGCGGCCGCATAGGCACCGAGCGCGCGACCAAAAGCAAATACCCGCGCCAGTGGCGGGCGGGGTGCGGCCGCGCAGTTGATGAACACCGGGATCACCGGCGGCATGGCTGTCCACTCAAACATCTGGTGCAGCAACTGCGTCACGCCGTGATCGACTTCCATGCGATGGGAGATGGCGACATCGATCCCCGCGCCATGCACACTCACAACACATGCCGCCGCCAGTTCCGCCGCGACCGGCAAGGGCCCCACCGGAATGTTCCAGTCAC
>JANLSI010000161.1:0-2333 GCA_031362345.1 Pseudomonadota bacterium | reverse complement strand
CAAGTTCGACGCCGAGCGCCTGTTGCAGGCGCTGGCGGATTACCGCATCACCAATCTATCGGCGGCGGCGACCCATTATCGTCTGATGAAAAATACCGGCAGCGCGGCCCGCCATCGCTTCTTCATTGAGAAGTTGACTTTCACCGGCGAACCCATCGACAGCGCTACGGCGGTGTGGGCGCAGGGCGTGTTCGGTGCGCCGGTGTGCAGTATCTACGGCACCACCGAGGTCGGCGTGATCCTGGCCAATTATCCCGGCGCCGACGATCTGCCGGTCAAACCGGGTTCGCTCGGCAAACCGGTGCCGGGTGTGGAAGTGGCGATCCTCGATCACGACGGCCAGCCCTGTGCACCCGATGTCATCGGCGAGATCATGTTGCGCCGAGGCACCGCTTGGTTTCCAACCAAGGACCGTGGCCACGTCGATGCCGAGGGCTACTTCTATCACAATGGTCGCGCTGACGATGTCATCATCTCTGCGGGCTGGACCATGAGTGCGGTGGAGATCGAAGACACGCTGCTCAAACACGCAGATATTGCCGAATGCGCGGCGATAGGCGTGCCGGATGAAACACGCGGACAAGTGGTGAAAGCCTATGTCGTGTCGCCGCGCGAGCCGTCGGCGGACTTTGTCCGCGAGATTCAACAGTTCGCGCAACTTCGTCTGAGCCGCCATGAGTATCCACGCCAGGTCGAGTTCGTGACTGAACTGCCGAAAACGCCGGCAGGCAAGGTCAATCGCAACGCGCTGCGCGCACGTAATCGATAAGTAATCTGAAGGGGAGTCATAAAAGTGAGTAGCGAGAATCGCCGCGAGGAATTTCCGCGCATCACCGCGCAGGGTTTGGAAGATCTCCAGCGGCGTATCAACGTGCGCATCGCTCAGCCACCGGAACCCTGGTGCCATGAGGCAACACGCGACAACATCCGTCATTACGCCCACGGTATCGGCGACGACAATCCGCTGTGGTGCGAACCCGAATACGCAGGCACTACCGCCCATGGCGGCCTCATCGCCTGTCCATCGTTTCTGTTCGCCTGCTCGCGCATCGCCTCGGGCTATGTCGGTGGTCTGCCCGGTATCCACGCGATGTGGGCGGGGGCTAATTGGATCTGGCATAAGCCAGCGCGTCGCAACGATGAGATCTCGACGCAGTCGTGGTTGAAGGATTTGATCCAGCACGAGACCCAGTTCGCCGGCCGTGCCGTGCAGCAGATTTATCACGTCGAATATTTCAATCAGAGTGGCGATAGGCTGGCCGAGGTCGACAGCTGGTGTTTTCGCACCGAGCGCGATACCGCGCGCGAACAGGGCACCAAGTACACTGAAGTCAAAGCGCGCGCGGAGAAACGTTACAGCCCCGCAGAGCTGGCCGAGGTTTATCGTACCTATGCCAAGGAAGAAGTGCGCGGCGCGACACCACGCTACTGGCAGGATGTCGAAGTCGGCGAGCGTTTGCCCACCCTCGCCAAGGGTCCGATGACAGTGACGGGTTTCATCGCCTACGCCCAGGGTTGGGGCGGTCTTTACATCCGCGCCAACAAGCTCGCCTGGCGCATGATCCACGCCCATCCCGGGCTCGGCATTCCCAATCGCTTCAATATTCCCGACTGCCCGGAACGCGTGCACTGGGAGCAGGAATTTGCGCTCAAAGTCGGCGCGCCGGGCGCCTATGATTACGGCCCTGAGCGCTGTTCGTGGCTGACCCATCATCTGACCAACTGGATGGGTGACGATGGTTTCCTGGTCTCGTCGTCGAGCAAGATCCGTCGCCACAATCCCGAAGGCGACGTGCTTATGTTCAATGGCGAAGTAGTGCGCAAATTCGTCGATGAGCAGGGGCGGCATTGCGTCGAAATTGCGCAGCGCGCGGTGAATCAGGATGACGAGGACTCGATCCTCGGCACCGGCGTAGTGGCCTTGCCGGCGCGCGCCTAGCACTCGGCGCCGCCACTGCGCGGCATTGGCGTGCGCGAGGCGCGCACGAAGTCGCAATCCTGGGCCGTCGGCGCCCTCAAGCGTCCGACAGTTTCGCTCCCAACCGCCGCTACAAGCTAGCAGCCTGTCGGACTTAGGGAATCGTCGCGAGGCGGTGGGAGAGCGAGGACAGATGTGCGCGCATTCGAGGCGAATAGTGGTTCTATTTAACGAGAATGCGCGCGCATATGGACCGCTATCCCACCGCCGCAGCAGATTTCCTAAGTCCGACAGGCTGCTAGGCCGCCACCATGATTGAAGTCAGCGGACTCAGCTACGAATATCCTGGCCTGCGCGCCCTCGATGATGTGAGTTTCACCATCATCGCTGGCACCATTACCGCATTGGTCGGCCC
>JANLSI010000140.1:0-3073 GCA_031362345.1 Pseudomonadota bacterium | reverse complement strand
ATTGGTGCGGCTCCCGGAAGAACGTGCCGGTGAGTTGATGGTGTTCCGCGCGTTTGAAAACGTGAGCTACGGGCTGGTGATGAATATCCAGCGCCCGGTCTACGTGTTGGATTCCGTGCGCAACCCCTAAGGCCCGTCCCGCTCGAGGGCCCTAGGCAAGCTCCGAGCGGCACCGCTATGATGCTGGCCGATGGACAAAGGACTGGACATCGCCATGCTGCGTGCTTTCCTGGCGTGCCACGCTGCCGCCTACGGTAACCCTAAGTTTGTATTTGATTCGCTGAGCAGCCCGGAAGCGCTGGATTCCGCCGCAGAGGCTGGCCTGCGCTGGCTGCGGGCGCGGGCTGTCGAGCCCGGCTGGGAGGCGGCGGATCGAGCCATCGAGTGGCTCTCGGCCCCAGACCACCACCTCGTCTTGCTTCACGAGCCAGGCTACCCGTCACAACTCGGAGCATGTTCCGCACCTCCAGTTCTGCTGTTCGTAGATGGAGATCCAAAGTGCTTATGTGAGCCCCAGCTGGCAGTGGTCGGAAGCCGGCAGGCCACGCCGAATGGCATGGACATCGCCCATAAGTTCTCACAGTCGCTCGCTGCCTTAGGGGTGGTCGTGACCAGCGGGCTGGCCCGAGGCATCGACGGCGCTGCGCATCGCGGGGCGCTCGCGGGCAGCGGCAAGACGGTCGCCGTCCTCGGATGCGCCATCGATTACGTCTACCCGAGGCAGCACCGTGACTTATCCGCAGAAATCGCTAAAAGCGGCGCACTCGTTTCGGAGTTTCCGTTCGGCGTGGTGCCCTTGCCCGCCAATTTTCCGCGACGAAACCGTATTATCAGCGGGCTTGCCGTCGGGACTTTGGTGGTCGAGGCTGCCCTTCGCAGCGGTTCCCTTTCCACTGCAATTCATGCATTGGAGCAGGGGCGCGAGGTGTTCGCCGTGCCAGGTTCCATCCAGAGCCCATTGAGTAAAGGCTCCCATGCGCTCATCAAACAGGGCGCAAAGTTGGTCGAGGACATAGCAGATATTGTCGACGAAATTCCGCAATTCAAAATACGGTTGCAGGCGCACAAGGCGGACATTCCTGCCCGAGACCACAGCGTACAGCTTGAGCAAGCCGACCCGCAATTTCTGCGTGCCTGCGGCTGGGATTTGTTTACGGCCGACGATATCGTGTCGCGCAGCAGATTGACGGTCCAGGAGGTTTCATCCATGCTCCTCAAGCTAGAACTCACGGGAATCATCCAGTTGCAGGGCACCGGTAGCTATCTGCGGATCCGTTAATTCCCGACCGACAGGCGTCCGACGTCTGGACGCACGGCCGTCTACGCGACCTACCTTTCGTTCACGCCCTTGATGTTGTGTGGTCGTTCGCAGGTTCGAACTCGGAACCAGGTGGCAATGAAGCAGACAGTAATCGATATCCTAATTTACCTTTTCGAACATTTCGTCGACGATGATCTGGAACTTGAAGCCGATAGCGATCGGCTGAAGTCAGAATTGCGCGACGCTGGTTTTGACGCTGCACAGGTTGCTAAAGCATTTGACTGGCTGCAGGAACTAGCGATCAATCGAGCGGACGCCGACGGTCTACCGGTGGCGGCATCAACATCGACCCGGATATATACGCTCGAGGAAGAACGAAAGCTCGACGCTGAGTGCCGCGGTTTCATGTATTTCCTCGAACAGGCAGGGGTACTTGACGGTACGTCCCGTGAGCTCGTGATCGATCGCGTTCTAGCCTTGGAAAACGACGAACTCGATATAAGCCAGGTCAAGTGGATCATCCTTATGGTTCTGTTCAACCAACCCGGTCAAGAACAGGCATTTGTGTGGATGGAAGATCTGGTGATGGACGATCTGAATCGTAATCTGCATTAATCTCGGCACGCTCGCCGGATGCGGAGCCGCATCATCGGCTCCGCGCGCAAACTCGAAACTCATCAGCGTATGGCAAGCAATCTCGTAATCGTTGAATCGCCGGCCAAGGCCAGCACCATCAAGAAATATCTGGGCAAAGACTTCGAAGTTCTTGCCTCGTACGGGCACGTACGCGACCTCCTACCCAAGGAGGGAGCGGTCGATACCGAACATGACTTCCATATGAAGTACGAAGTCATAGAACGCAATTCCAAGTACGTTGATGCGATCGCCAAGGCCATGAAGAAGGCCGATGTGCTCTATCTCGCCACTGACCTTGATCGCGAGGGTGAGGCTATTTCCTGGCACCTGGTTGAGCTGCTGCGCGAGCGCGCAATGCTCGAAGGCAAGAACGTCCATCGTGTGGTGTTTCATGAAATTACCGAACGCGCGATCAAGGAAGCCATACAATCGCCGCGCAAAGTTTCCATGGACCTCGTCAACGCCCAACAGGCTCGTCGTGCCCTCGATTACCTGGTCGGCTTCAATCTGTCGCCGTTACTGTGGAAAAAGATCAAACGTGGCCTGTCTGCCGGCCGCGTGCAGAGCCCGGCGCTGCGCCTGATTTGCGAACGCGAGGCCGAAATCGAGAAATTCATAGCGCGCGAATATTGGACAATCGAGGCAGATCTGCTTGCCACCAATGCGCCCTTCGTCGCCCGCCTGAGTGAGCTGAACGGCGAGAAGGTCAAGCAGTTCACTATCACAACGGAAGCCGACGCCACAGCGGCGCGCGACCGTTTAGTGGCCGATGCCGCCGGCCAACTTGTGGTGTCCAACGTTGAGAAAAAGCAGCGCAAGCGTAACCCTGCGCCGCCCTTCATCACTTCGACATTGCAACAGGAAGCCGTGCGCAAACTAGGATTCACTGCGCAGCGTGCGATGCGTGTCGCACAGCAGCTCTATGAAGGTATCGACGTTGGTTCTGGTACGGTAGGCCTGATCACTTACATGCGCACCGATTCATTGAATCTGGCGCAAGAAGCGTTGGAGGAGCTTAGACAGTTCATCAGCAGCCGTTTTGGTCGCGATCAGATTCCCAGTACGGCGCGCATTTTTAAGACCACCTCTAAAAATGCCCAGGAAGCCCACGAAGCCATACGTCCGACATCCTGTTTTCTAGTGCCTGCGGAGATCAAGGCGCACCTCAGCGACGAG
>JANLSI010000132.1:0-7853 GCA_031362345.1 Pseudomonadota bacterium | reverse complement strand
GCATTCCCAGCCAGGAGCCTGTCGTTAAGGGCACGGGAATACATCGAGCGTATTCCCGCTGTCCGCGACCCCCCTTGGTCAGCGTCACTTACTCCCCGATGGCGCTCCACCCGCGCTGCGTGCGTCGCCAATAGCGAGGTGCGTGACGATGCAGTAGATTCGGTCATCTAGCTAGGGGAGCGACTAAAATGAAGATAGGATTTTTTGCCATCGGCGCGGGCCTCGCGGCCGAGCCGGACATCATCAAGCTGATCGCGCGCGGCTGCGAGGACAGCGGCTATCACTCGCTGTGGGCGCCAGAGCACATCGTGCTGCTCGATCAGTATTCCTCGACCTATCCCTATACCCAAAACGGACGCATGCCGTTCGAGACTCTGCAGATAGACATCCTCGATCCCTTTCTGGCGCTGACCTATGCCGCTGCGGTGACGAGCAGAATTCGGCTCGGCACTGGCATCTGCCTGGTGCCGGAACGCCAGCCGCTGACCCTGGCCAAGGAAGTCGCGACGCTCGACAAACTGTCGGGCGGGCGCTTCGATTTCGGCGTCGGCATCGGCTGGCTGAAGGAAGAGTTCGATGCGCTGGAAGTGCCGTGGCCGAAGCGCGCCGAGCGTACCCGCGATTATCTGGCGGCGATGAAGAACCTATGGACCGCAGCGGAAAGCCACTACCAAGGCGAGTTCTGTCGCTTCCCGCCCGTGCGTTCCTATCCGAAGCCCGTACAAAACCCCCATCCACCGATCATCTTCGGTGGCGAGAGTGAGCCGGCGCTGCGCCGGGTCGGTGAAGTAGGCGACGGCTGGTGGGGCGTCAATGTCACGCTTGAGAGCGCCAAGACCCACCTGGCGACCATCAAGCGCCACGCCGCGGCCGCCGGGCGTGATGCCTCCAAGCTGTTCTATTCGGTGACCACCGGCGTCGGTCTGCCGGTCAGTCGTGACGAGGTCAATCGCTTCGAAGACATCGGCGTCAACCAGGTGATCGTCGGCGCCTTCGGCGCCAGTGCGGAAGAATACACACGCTTGATCGAGGATAACGCGAAAACTTTGATCGCCTGAGTCGCCGGGCAAGTACAGCACCGCCGCCCGTGCCAGGCAGGGGGTGGTGCGCATCGGCGCCCGCATTGCAGCGGGGTAGAACCTCTGACGACGGCACTCACTGCATATTCCACTCGAATATCGCGCGCGCCATCATTTTGCTGCATCGCTGCACCGCTACTCACGACCTGCCGACACTAGCCACCGTCGCCCACCACAGCAGGACATTGCAGTCATGAATCGGCGCAGCCTGATAATGCCCAGCTTGTTGGCGGCGATGCCCGCCCTTTTCGTGCTCGCGCTGCACGCGCGGCTCTACTACCCCTTCATCGCCGACGATGCCTTCATCTCGTTGCGTTACGCCGAGCGCTTTGCACAGGGCTTGGGTCTGACCTGGAACGATGGCGAGCGCGTCGAGGGTTATTCGAATCTGCTCTGGGTGCTCGCTAACGCGCTGCTGTACAGCAGTGGCGTTGACCTCGTCACGGCTTGCCGCGCACTCGGCGCGCTCGGCATGGGTGGCGTGCTGGTTTGCGTCGCGCGCTGTTCGACACGCGACCCCCTGCGTATGCGTGCCGCCGGCGCACTCGCCGCGCTGTGTCTGGCCTTGACCGGCCCGCTGGCGGCCTGGGCGGTCGGCGGCTTAGAACAAGCGCTGTTAGCCCTGCTGTTGGCCTGGGCGCTGATCGCCGCCGACACCCTCATCGTCGCTCCGCACGAAGCCAAGCGGTGGTCCGCCGCAGTGCCGCTCGCTGCGCTGTGTCTGACGCGACCGGACAGTCCGGTGTTGGTGTTGGGGGTGCTGCTTGGGGTGTGGGGTGCGCTCGGACCACGCGGTCTGAAGCACGCGCTCGTGATCGGCTTGTGGGCCGCAGCTGCGGTGGTCACGCAATTGATCTTTCGTCTCGCCTACTACGGCGAGTGGGTGCCCAATTCTGCACGCGCGAAGGTCGCCTTCACCGCCGAGCGCATCGTGACTGGCGTGATCTATGTCTTCGATGCACTGTTGCACTTGTGGCCCTTATACGTGCTTGCGCTGCTGCTCACGGTGATGTCGCGCCAGCGTCGCGCGCGCCTGCTACCGGCGCTCGGTGTACTGCTGCTGTGGAGCGTGTATGTCCTAGTTATCGGCGGCGACATCTTTCCGGCGCGGCGCCATAGTGTGCCCTTGCTGGTAGCGCTGGGTATGGTACTGGCGATAGGCCTGCGCCAGGCCTTTGAAAGCAAGCGTGCGTACGCCTTCACCGTCGCGCTGAGCGTGCTCGCGATGGTAGCGCAAATAGGTCTCACCGCGCGCGACCCGCAGAATTTTCTCGCCAGCACGGAGCGCTGGGAGCTCGACGGTGAAGTGATCGGCCGCCTGCTTGGCCGCGCGTTCGTCGCCGAACAGCCGCTGCTGGCGGTCGATGCCGCCGGCTGCCTGCCCTATTACTCGCGCCTACCGGCCATCGACATGCTCGGCATCAACGACAAATATCTCGCCGCTCACCCGCCGCCGGGATTTGGACACGGGCGGCTGGGACATGAGCTCGGCAACGGCGCATACGTGATGTCCCGCGCACCGGACCTGGTGCTGCCCTGCCTGTCGCAAGGCGCAGATCACGGTTGCTATCGCAGCGGCCGCGAGCTGTTGGCGCGTGCTGATTTTCGCCAGCATTATCGGCTGCTGAATTTCGAAGGCAGCGAGCCCTACCGCTTTCGCTCGCGCATTTTCGTGCGCACCGATGGTCGACTCGGTATTCGCAGCAGCGCGTCCGGCATGACTATTCCGGGAGTGTTCTTCGCCTTTGGCCGCGCCAGCGCGACGCTGGATGCACAAGGCCGCATCGGTACGACCCTCGAGCCCGGTCAAGCAGTCGGTCTGCAGGTTACCGCCGAGGACGGACGGCGCTGGAAAGCCCACACCGAACTCAGCGGCACGGCGAAGGTCGGCGTGGAAGACCGTCAGATCACACTGACTGCGGGCCCCGCCGGCGCCCATATTCGCGCGCTCGTGCTCAGCCTTGGGCCCTGAAGCGGGACGATGGTCTGCCGTCGGCGCGGACGTGGTCAGTGCGTGCGAGCTAGCGTTTTCAGCCATTGCTCACAGTAAGGAACTGCCACTTCGCCATAGCAGCGTGCACCGATTTCATTGAGATGATGGCTATCGCTATACAGCGAGACACCCTGTTCGAACGGCGCGTCGGCGAATATTTTTTTCATCCGCCCTATTCAGGAAGCGGGCATTGGCGTGCTTCTCCACCACTCGCTGCACGTGCGCATTGGCCAACGACCACCGAAAATCTCGCTCGACCCGTGCATGGCGCAGGCCGAAGCTTTCGAAGCGAGATAGGCGCTGCGCATTCTTGCTGAGCAACGGCACGCAGCTACTCACCGTGACGACCCGTATCTTGGCCTTGAGGGCCGGCCTACCAGGTCGGCGAAATAATTCAGATGGGCGCCATGACTTTCGCCGAGCAGCAGAATTTCGCGCGCAAGCCTTGAATATCGTCTCGCTGGGAGGAGGTTACTGTCATCGCTGCTCGTTGTGTTGTGATCGGGCGCCAGCTCGCGCCAGTACCGAAGTTGGGTCGTACGGTCTCCATTTCGTACTCGCTTTCATAGCCGCTTTACACCGCCATAGGTGCCTCGCTCGGTGCTGTTGCTTCGAAGTCCAGCGTAGCGCCGACCGTGATCGGTGGGATCCGATAGCCCATGGCCAGATAGCCGCGCTGACGCCGGTCCCACATTCGCAGCAGGGCGGGATGGCCAGCATCGATGAAGTCGATGATGCGCACACGGGTCTTGTCCACTTGCTCGCGGTGCAAGCGGCCGGCGTACTGCTGCAAAGTGCCCTTCCATGAAACAGGCATGGCCAGCACCAGCGTGTCGAGCGGCGGATGGTCGAAGCCTTCGCCGATCAATTTGCCGGTGGACAATAGAACCCGCGCTGCGTCGGGGGGCAGGGCATTCAGTTTGCTAATCAATGCGACGCGCTGCTTCTTCGACATGCGACCGTGTAGTGTGAAAAGTGTCGGGACCCGATCGGTCAGTGCGGTGCGAATAGCCTCGAGGTGCGCGGTGCGCTCGGTCAGGATCAGCACCTTGTGTCCTTGGGCAAAAGCGTTAGCGACTTCGTCCGCTATGGCGCAAGTGCGGCCGACGTCGTTGGCGACATGTCTGAACACCGACTGGATGCCGCTATCGGCCGCCAAATCGATGGGCGCCGCAAGATAACGTGGAATGACTTCCAATATTTGCGGGGCGCCCGCCGGCCGCAAGGCGGTATGTCGGATCGGCCCGCACTGCATGAAGATGATCGGCTGGCGACCGTCGCGCCGGATCGGCGTGGCCGTGAGCCCGAGCACATACTTCGCTCGCGCCCGCTTCAGGATGACCTCGAACGAGAACGCGGACAGATGGTGGCACTCATCGGCGATGACCTGCCCGTAATTCTCTACCAGCTCACTGACCTCGCCCCGACGTGAGAGTGACTGCATAAGGGCAATGTCGATTTTTCCAGTGGCTTTGGCTTTGCCGCCACCGATGGTGCCAATCACGCCCTTGTCGACATTCAAGAATGTCAGCAGTCGTTCCCGCCACTGCTTGAGTAGTTCGGTACGATGCACCAGCACCAACGTATTGACGCCACGCCGAGCGATCAGCGCGGCGGCCGTGACCGTTTTGCCAAAGGCGGTCGGCGCACACAGCACGCCGATGTCATGGCGGAGCATGGCGGCGACGGCCTGCTCCTGATCCGGCCGCAGCGTGCCGGCAAAGCTCGCATCCAGGGATTCGCCGCTACCGCGTTCGTCGCGCAGGTCGCATCGGATGCCGTTCTCGCGCAATAGCGCTTGGGCAGCCGCCAGACAGCCACGCGGCAAACCAATGTGCTTAGCAAAATTCTCTGCACAGCCGATTACCCGTGGCTCATCCCACACCGGCAAGCGCATTGCCTGCGCTTTATAGAACTCGGGATTCTGGAATGCCGCCAATCGGATCAGGCGGTTTGCCAACGGCTGAGGAAGCGCTGCTTTGTCGAAGTAGAGGAGGTTGGCCATCGTCACGGTCAAGGATGCCGGCATCGGTCCCGCCAGCTCGCCCTTGGTCGCGGACCTGCGTTGCCACGGCTCATGACTATCTTCTTCGGTGATGAAGGTGACATCCAGTGGATGCGCGCTGCCGATGGCTTGGAGTATTGCGGGCTCGATCGCGTGCGGTGCCATCGACTGCAGCGACGCCAGGTAAGCCCATTGGTCAGGGTAGGCGCGCAGTGCAGCGTCGACGAACACGCTGCCGCCGTTTTCGCGCGGAGCCTTCTGCAGTGGCAGGGCGATGAGGTTGCCAAAGCCACCTTTGGGCATGGTGTCCTGGCTAGGAAAGAGCCGGTCATAGGAGCTCAACTGCAATTGGCGCGTGCGGGCACAGGTATGACTGATGATGGCGGTGCCCAGTCGCCTGGCGTCACGCGCAGCAACGCTGGACGAAAAAAACAGCCAGGCGTGGGCGCCGTTAGCAGAACGCGAGACTTCCAGCGCCACCGGCACGCCCAGTTCGCGGCACGAGTGGGCAAAGGCCTGCGCATCGCTGCGCCAATCGGCGCCATCGAAATCGACCGCCAGGAAGTGGCAACTGTCATCCGCCAGCAGTGGATACACGCCCACGGTGTGACGGCCCGCAAGGTGGTCATAGATCGTTTGATCCGTCAGGGGCACGAGCAGCCGATGGCCGCAGTCAGCGCATTTGATACGCGGTTTCTCGCAAACACCGGCACGCCACTCGTTGGCGCAAGCGGGCGCATAGCCGCTCTTGCCGGCCTTACTTTCCCAACGCACGGGGTAGACATCGGTACGGCCGCGAAACAGCTTGCGAAAGAGCGCGATCTTCTTGTCGGTCGTCAGCGCGACGGATGAAACCGGTTCGGTCACAGAATCGGACACGCGCCAGGCGATGCCGTGGGCGTCCAGCAACCCAGTCAGCCGAGAATTCTGTGCGCGCAGCCGCGTGAGTTCGTCGTCGCTGTCTGTTGTCACCGCGACCACAGCCCTGCATCGGTCAAGCGGCGCAGCAGCGCGCCGCGTTTAGCATGGCGCGCCACGAAGCCGCGCAATGCGTGCTCGAACTCTTCGCGGCTGGACGTCAGCGCATAGCCTTGCGCCAGATCGACTAGGGCGCGCACGGCCTGCGTGTAGCTCGACGCCAAACCACGTTGTGCCAGTGCGTCAATAGTCTTCCAGTGCTTATCCACATGGTCCATTACGCTGCGCAGGTATGCCTCACGGCGATGGCGGCGTTCGGCATCCCCTTTCGCGCGCTCCTGCGCCTCGCGGTCCAGCCTGACGGCGCTAGCCGACTTGGCGAGTTCCCGCAGCTCGGCCACGCGCCGCCTTGGCGCAGCGCTGACCGCGTGCGCTTGTTGCACTTTCAGCCAAGCGGCATGGCGGATTCGGACTCGGCGTTCCGCTTCCTGCCCCCGCCCTTGCGCGACCAGTTTCAGCACTGCCGCCATCTCGTCACGCGACAATTCGTCGAGCCATGCATCAATGCGATCGGCTTCAGCGACATCATTGCGTGTAACGCTCGCACTCCCCGTCGCGGCAGCGGACAGCAGGTCAGGATCGATTTCCAGAAATTCGACCAGTGCTTGCTGCGGCGCCGAGAGCTCCGACAATCCGGGCGGCACCTCAGGTTCCAGCGCGGTATCCGGTAGATCGTCGCCGCCGGCACCAGCAAGCCAGCCCAGATACAGGGGTCGCAAGTCGCCACGCAGCAGTTCATCACGCAGCGGCGCCAGACGCTGCATCCAGCCACTACCGTCGTCCTCGGCGAAGCGATCGTAGTCTTCGCATTCATCAAGCGCCCAAGCGAAAATCCAATACTCTTTACGGGCCTCGATGGTCAGCGCGTATTTGGAAGCGAAGGCCTGCAGATCTGCTTTGCGGAACGTGGCCAGCGGCACGCGCAAGGCCAACCGACTACTGCACCAGTTGGCGGTGTAGACAAAGACGTCGAAGTAGCGCCGCATCCAGTCCATCGGATCGGCTTTCAGATCGCCCCAGTCGTAGTGGTTGACGAAGCTCCTCGGGGTGATCACGGCACGCGTGGAGACGGCACGCAAGGCCGTCATCTCCGCACGGGTGAGTGACCGCTCGATGGCGGCGAATTCGTAGTACTGGTATTCGCTCATGGCTTGCGACGAACCGCTTTGGTCACTTCCTGTGCCATCGTCAGCACTTCGACGACCTCGGCGATCACCTCGAACTCGCCCTCATTCGCGTCGGTCAAGACGATCGGCTTGAAGTCGGGGTTGATCGGCTTCAGCGTGATCTTCTCGTGGCGCCAGACGTCGCCTGCTTGCGCCTTTTCGCTTTCGTAGCGCTTGACGGTATAACGCTGACTCGTCTCGGGATCTATGGTGTCCCGGAGCTGGACTAGCACGGTCTTGCCCTGGCGCGTGCCCTCGACGGGCGCGCGAAAGAGGCAATACGCCCCGTCGGGGATCATGGGCTCCATGGACTTGCCGACGACCTGGGCGACAAACATGCCGGGGCGCAGGCGATGCCTGGTCTCGACGGCGACCCACTCGTATCCGTCGGCCTCAACATGCTGGGGATCTCCGAATGCGCCAGCGGCGGCCTTGAGTGGCACGAGCGGCACGCAGGTGACGTAGCGCTTCTCTGGATCAGGCTCGACGATGCGGATCCCCGGGGGCAGCGCCCGGCGTGCAGGCACCTCGTCCGCATCAACCGTATCGCTTCGTAGCCGGCGGTACGCCTCCGACGCCATCCATGCTGTCACGATCTTCTGGAATGGGGTATCCGTTCATGTAGCGCACGA
>JANLSI010000122.1:0-6089 GCA_031362345.1 Pseudomonadota bacterium | reverse complement strand
ACGATACGGCTCATGGAATCCAGGCGCGTGTAAAAGCGCCCGATGTAGGCCAGGAAGGCGGTCAATACACCGACCGTGATCTCGTGCTCGGAGACCTGGTAGATCCCGAAGCCCCAAACCACCAGCAGGCCGAGTTCCGTTAGCAGCGTGACGGTGGGCGTAAACAGCGCCCAGGTCTTATTCAGTCGGTCGTTCTGCGCGAGGTTGTATTGATTGGCCTTGAGGAAGCGTTGGCCTTCACGATCCTCCTGCGCGAAAGCCTTCACCACGCGGATGCCGGGAATGGTGTCCGACAGCACGTTGGTCACTTCCGACCAGATGCGTGTCAAGCGTTCGAAACCGGTACGCAGCTTCTCGCGCACGCTGTGGATGAGCCACACGATGAAGGGCAGCGGCAGTAGCGTGGTGAGCGCCAGCCACGGATTGATCGAGAACAGGATGGCGGCGGTCATCAGCATCACCAGCACGTCGGTGACGAAGTCGAGCGCATGCAGTGACAGGAAAACGCAAATGCGGTCGGACTCCGATCCCAGGCGGCTGATCAGATCTCCGGTGCGCTTGCCGCCGAAATATTCCAACGAGAGCTTGAGCAGGTGGTCGAAGGTCGTGGTGCGCAGATCGGCACCGATACGTTCCGAAACCAGGGCCAGGATATAGCTGCGCGCCCAGCCCAGCAGCCACGCCGCCAGCGACGCGCCAACCAGTCCGCCCAGGTACATCGTCACCAGCGGTTGATCGATAGGTGTGCCGTTCTGGAACGGGATCAGCACCTTGTCCATCAAGGGCATGGTCAGGTAGGGCGGAATCAAGGTGGCGAAAGTCGAGGCCAGGGTGAACAGGAAGCCGAACAACAGCGGCACCCGATAGGGCCGCGCGAAGCGCCACAGGCGAAACAGCGTCCAGGTCGAGGGCGGTGTGTGCAATTGCTGCGCGCAGACCGGACATTCGTCCTGGCTGGGATCGAGCGCGGCATTGCATAACGGACAGTGTTCGTGCGCCTCGTGCACCGCTTCGCCACCCGCGCGCACGCGCTCGGCCTCAGCCACCAGGCGTTTCGCGCCCAGGTCGTGGGCGAGGGTGAAACGCAGACGCCCGACGCGCTCGTCAGCGCGCAATATTTCGATGGTGCCGACCCCGGCATGCTCGATGTGATTCAGCAAAAGTTCATTGCCGAGCGCCCAGTCTTGCACCCCGGCGTCCGCGACCAGAAAGACCACGCGGCTATCGGTCAGCAGCGCCAAGCCTTGCGCGTAACGGAGTTCCGCAGTGAGGTCGGTCTCGAACCAGGCGCGCACGATCTCAGTGCTGGCGAGCTGTTCGGTGGCCAGGGCCTGCCAGTGAGGGGGCAGGGGGGGAACTAGCGACAATTGGGAACGAGCAGTCATTACTTATAATATCGCCGGATTGAGTACAGGATGGTGCCGTTGCCGCCTGGGGCCGCACCCTGCGGTGAGCGTGGCACCGAAACGGATTCGCCCGTACCGCCACCCACAGCCCTTACTGATGAATCAATACGACATTCGAATTCTCGATCTGGTTTTCTTGCGCGGTCCTAACCGCTGGTCCTACCGTCCCACCCTTGAGGCCCTGGTCGACATCGGCGCGCTTGAGGAATCGCCGTCCAACATTCTGCCGGGCTTCGTCGCCAGGTTGGTCGAGTGGCTGCCGGGCTTACGCAAGCACGAATGCAGCTATGAAGAACCAGGCGGCTTCGTGCGTCGCCTGGAGGAGGGCACCTGGGTCGGTCATATTCTGGAACACGTCACGCTCGAATTGCAGACTCAGGCCGGCCGCCCGGCCGGTTTCGGCCGGGCGCGCAGTACCGCCACCACCGGCGTCTACCACGTGGTGGTGCGCACCACCCAGGAAGACTTGACCCGCACCTGTCTGCTGAGGGCCCGTGAACTGATACTCGCGGCTATCGCAGGCAAACCCTTCGACGTCCCCTCGACCATGCGCGAGCTGCGTGTGCTGGCCGATCGCAAAGGCTTCGGTCCGAGTACCGCCTGCATCGTCGATGCAGCGGTCAATGCCAAGATTCCAGTCGTGCCCCTGTCGCAAGGCAATCTCGTGATCCTTGGGCATGGCACTCGCCAGCGTCGGATCTGGACGGCTGAGACCGATCGCACCTCGGCCATTGCGGAGTCCATCGCGAGTGACAAGGATCTCGCCAAGCAGTTGCTAGCGCCCTGTGGCATTCCGGTGCCTGAAGGCCAACTGGTGCGCACTGCCGATGCTGCGATCGCAGCGGCTGAGGACATCGGCTACCCGGTGGTGGTTAAACCCGGCGAAGCGAGCCGCGGCGAAGCGGTCTTCCTCGACCTCAGTGATGCTGCGGCGGTGCGTGCGGCCTTCGCCGCTGCCCGCCAAGTCGATGCGACCGTGATCGTCGAGAAATACATCGAGGGCGAGGAGCATCGTCTGCTGGTGGTGGGCGATAAAGTGGTCGCCGCGACCCGCGCCGAAGCCTTCCGCGTCACCGGCAACGGTCGCGATACCTTGCACGACCTGCTCAACGCGGCCTTGAATAAGCTGGCCGATGCCGCCGAGCCGTCTGCTGTGCCGCTCACTATCGAAGACTTTGAGGATTTCCCAACCGTGCGCCTGGCCTTGTGCCGTCAAGGCCTGGCCTTCGACGCCGTGCCGAGCATCGATCAAGTGATTGAACTGCCGCGCCACGCCAAGATCGGTGTCGATGTATTGGCCCAGGTCCATCCGAGCATTACCGCTCAGGCGACCCTCGCCGCACGGGTAGTCGGTCTCGACATTGCCGGCGTCGATATCGTCGCGCGGGATATCTCCAAGCCGCTCGCCGCGCAGGGCGGCGCGCTCATCGAAGTCAACGCCGGTCCGGCCTTGCCGACCCATCTGCCGCGCGGCGCGAATGGCTCCCACGCCGTTGGTGAGTCCATCGTGCGTCATCTTTTTCCCGGCGATGACCATGGTCGCATTCCGCTGATCGGTATCAGCGGCAGCACGGATACCACCACGGTCGCACGCATGGTCGGCTTCCTGCTGCATCTGCATGGCGTAGCGGTAGGCGTGGCCTGCGGCAACGGTCTGTATCTCGGTGCGCGTCGCGTTGATCACAACGACTCGGCGAACTGGGCCGCCGGCCAACGTTTGCTGGTCAATCGCACTTTGAACACGGCGGTGATCGAGACCACGGCGGAAAGTTTGCTGCGCGAAGGCCTGCCCTATGATCGTTGCCAGGTGGGTCTGGTCACGTCGCTGACGCTGGACGAAAATCTCGCGCGCTTCGGTGTGCGCGATGCCGAGCAACTGACGCGCTTGCTGCGCACCCAGATAGACGTGGTACTGCCGCAGGGTATCGCGGTGCTGAACGCCGACGATGCGGGTGTGCTGGCGTTGGCAAGTTTTGCCGATGGCGAAGTACTGATCTACAGCCGCGATGGGCAGGCGCCGGCGGTACGCGAAGCGCGGGCCTTGGGCCGTCGTGCGGTCTATCGCGATGCAGACGAATTGGTGTTCGCCCATGGCGAGCAGGCCGCGCGCTTGGCTTTGCCGCCGACCTTCGACGCGCCGGCCTGTCTGCCCGCCGCAGCGTGTGCATGGGCGGCCAATGTGCCGGTCGATCTCATCGTCAGCGGTATTGTCGGTTTTCCGTCGGCCACCACGGCCGCCGATGAAACCACGCGTCCCCTTAACTGATCCCAAATTCGAGGCAGCTAAAGCCGATGGAAGTCGCACGCGTACGCGCTCTGCGTGGTCCCAATCTCTGGAGCCGTCGCACGGCCATCGAAGCGATCATTGACTGCAACGAAGACGAGCGCGACTTGTCACGACTGCCGGGTTTCGTTAAACATTTGCGTGCGATCTATCCGCAGTTGCAGGTCTTGCCGGTGCCCGATGGCGGCGCGCCACGCTCGGTCGCCCATGTCATCGAAATCGCGACGCTCAGCCTGCAGGCTCAGGCCGGTTGCCCAGTCAGTTTCAGTCGCTGCGGATACACCCCCGAGCCTGGGGTATACCAGGTGGTGGTGGAGTACAGCGAAGAGTCGGTCGGCCGCGCGGCATTGGATATCGCCGCGCGTCTTGTGCGCGCGACGCTGGACGACGCCATCTTCGACGTTGAATCGGAAGTCGCGCGCTTACGCGAGATGGACGAAGACGAGCGCCTCGGGCCGTCCACCGGCGCTATCGTTAATGCCGCCGTTGAGCGCGGCATTCCCTATCGTCGCCTGACCACCGGCAGCCTGGTGCAGTTCGGCTGGGGCAGTCGTCAGCGTCGCATCCAGGCCGCCGAAATCGACCGTACCAGCGCCATCGCGCAGTCCATTGCCCAGGACAAACAGCTCACCAAACAACTATTGAAAGCGGCCGGCGTGCCCGTGCCCGATGGCCGCGAGGTCAAAAGCGTCGAGGAAGCCTGGGCCGCCGCTTGTGCCCTGGGACTGCCGGTCGTACTCAAGCCCAAGGACGGCAACCATGGCCGTGGTGTGACTGTCAACATCGCGACCAAGCCGCACTTGGAGGCCGCCTATCGTGCCGCCCTGGAAGCCGGCACCAGGGTCCTCGTCGAGCGTTACATTCCTGGTCACGATTTCCGTTTCTTGGTGGTGGGCGACAAACTCATCGCCGCCGCGCGCCGCGATCCGCCCTTCGTGATCGGCGATGGCATCCACACCGTCACCGAGCTGGTCGAGGAAGTGAACCGTGACCCGCGCCGTGGCGAAGGCCACGCCACCTCGCTGACCAAGATTCGTTTCGACGAAATCGCATTTACCTGCCTAGAGTTGCAAGGGCTGACCCCGACCTCGTTGCCGGCCAAGGGGCAGCGCGTGGTGTTGCGCAACAATGCCAATTTGTCGACCGGTGGCACCGCCACCGATGTCACCGACGAAGTGCACCCCGACCTCGCCGCGCGTGCGATAGCGGCCGCGCAGATGGTCGGTCTTGAGATCTGCGGTGTCGACGTGGTGTGTCAGACCGTGCTGAAGTCGCTGGAAGAACAGCACGGTGGTATCGTCGAAGTGAATGCTGCGCCGGGTTTGCGCATGCATTTGTCGCCGTCCTACGGCACCGGCCGTAAGGTTGGCGAGGCGGTCATCGCCGAGATGTTCCCGGCGGGCACCGACGCACGCATCCCGGTCATCGCTGTGACCGGCACCAATGGCAAGACCACCACGGTGCGCCTGATCGCGCACATTCTTGAGCAGGCCGGTTTGCGGGTCGGCATGACCCTGACCGACGGCGTTTTCGTACAGGGTACCCAGATCGACAGCGGTGATTGCAGCGGACCGCGCAGCGCGCGCAGTGTGTTGATGCATCCCGACGTCGATGCCGCTGTGCTGGAGACTGCGCGCGGCGGCATCCTGCGCGAGGGTCTGGCCTTTGATCGCTGCCAGGTGGCCGTGGTGACCAATATCGGATCCGGCGATCACTTGGGGCTGAACTACATCACCACTGTCGAGGATCTGGCGGTGCTGAAGCGCGTTATCGTGCAGAACGTCGCGACTACCGGCTATGCGGTGTTGAACGCGGACGACCCGATCGCGGCCCGTTGTGGCGTGGCCTGTCCGGGCAGTGTGATCTATTTCTCGCGCAATCCGGCCAATTCAATCAGCGTCACCCACCGCGCCCAGGGTCGGCGTGTGGTGGTGGTCGATGGCGACGCCATCAGCTGTGTAGAAGGCAGCGAGTTGTGCCGTCTGCCGCTGGCCGATATTCCGCTGACCTTGGGCGGCCGCATCGGCTTTCAGGTCGAGAACGCGCTGGCGGCGGTGGCCGCCGCCTGGGGCGCCGGTGTCGACTGGCAAACTATTCAGGCCGGACTTGCCAGCTTTATGCCGAGCGTCGCTGCCACGCCGGGGCGTTTCAATGTGATGGACTATCGCGGCGCAACGGTGATTGCCGACTACGGTCACAACCCCGATGCGATGGTGGCCCTGGTGCAGGCCGTGACCGCCATGCCGGCCAAGCGCCGTATGGTGGTGATCAGCGCTGCCGGCGATCGTCGCGATGAGGATATCCGCGATCAGACCCGCATCCTTGGCAATGCGTTCGATACAGTGCTGCTCTACCAGGACGCGTGTCAGCGCGGCCGCGCCAATGGCGAAGTGCTGGCG
>JANLSI010000068.1:0-1935 GCA_031362345.1 Pseudomonadota bacterium | reverse complement strand
CCATGGATCTGGGCTTCTATATCTCGCTGTCTGGTATCGTCACCTTCAAGAGCGCCAAGGTATTGCACCGTGTCGCCGAGCGCCTACCGCTGGAACGCCTACTGGTCGAAACCGATGCGCCGTGGCTGGCACCGGTGCCGCTGCGAGGTAAACAAAACGAGCCCGCCTACGTGCGACACACCGCCGAATTCGTCGCCACCTTGCGCGGTGAGCGACCTGCGGAATTCGCAGCCGCCACCACGCGAAACTTCCATCGTCTATTCTGCCTGCCGGCCTCCAAGTTGCCGATGGGCGCCGAATAACCGGTTGTCGACAATATGACATGAAGGAGAATCCATGACGCAGACACTCACCGCCGGCGGCCGCTTCCGCCTCGCCATCCGCGAGGAGAAGCCGCTGCAGATCATCGGCACCGTCAACGCCTATGTGGCGATGATGGCCAAGCAGACCGGCTACCGCGCGATCTATCTCTCGGGCGCCGGTGTTTCCAATTATTCCTACGGCCTGCCGGATCTTGGCATGACTTCCTTGGATGACGTGCTCACCGACGTGCGCCGCATCACGGCGCAAGTTGACACGCCACTGCTGGTCGACATCGATACCGGTTGGGGCGGCGCGTTCAACATTGCCCGTTCGGTCAAACAAATGATCGCCGCCGGTGCAGCAGCGGTGCATATCGAGGATCAAGTCGCGGCCAAGCGCTGTGGTCACCGCCCAAACAAGGAAGTCGTTTCTAAAGAAGAAATGGTCGACCGGATTAAAGCCGCTGTGGACGCCAAGACTGACGCGGATTTCGTGCTGATGGCGCGTACCGATGCGCTGCAGATCGAGGGGCTGCAGGGCGTCATCGATCGTGCCTGTGCATTCGCCGAGGCCGGTGCGGATGCGATCTTCGCTGAGGCCATGACCGACATCACCATGTATAAGCAGGTATGCGACGCGGTCAAGATCCCGGTACTGGCCAACTTGACCGAGTTTGGTTCCACGCCCTATTTCCGGCGCGAGGAGCTGGGTGAGCAGGGCATCGCCATGGTGCTCTATCCGCTGTCACCAACGCGCGCCATGCAGAAAGCCGCGTTAAATGTGCTGCAAGCCATCCGCCAGGACGGTACGCAGAAGAATGTTCTTGATCTCATGCAGACCCGTGCCGAGCTTTATGACTTCCTCGGCTACCATGCTTACGAAGACAAACTCGACCAGCTGTTCCAAAAGGGCAAGTGACGGCCAGCCGCCGTCCCCAACTGATTCCAACCGGAGACTGAACATGTCCGCGACCCCCTCGAATCTGCCTAAGCCGAAAAAGTCGGTAGCCCTGTCAGGCACCGTGGCCGGCAATACCGCGCTGTGCACCGTCGGCCGTAGCGGCAACGATCTGCACTACCGCGGCTACGACATTCTCGATATCGCCAATACCTGCGAGTTCGAGGAAATCGCCCACCTGTTGGTACACAGCAAATTCCCGAACGCAGCCGAACTCGCTGGCTATAAGGCCAAACTGAAAGCCTTGCGCGGTCTGCCGGCTGCGCTCAAGGCGGCGCTGGAGCAACTGCCGCCTTACGCCCATCCGATGGACGTGATGCGCACCGGCACTTCGGTGCTGGGTTGTCTGGCACCGGAGAAGGATGATCACAATCACCCGGGCGCGCGTGACATCGCCGACAAGTTGATGGCGTGCTTAGGGTCCATGCTGCTGTACTGGTATCAGTACAGCCACAACGGCAAACGTATCGAGGTCGAAACCGACGACGACTCCATCGGTGGTCATTTCCTGCATCTGCTGCACGGTGAGAAGCCGCGTGAGAGCTGGGCGCGCGCCATGCATACCTCGCTCATTCTCTACGCTGAGCACGAGTTCAATGCCTCGACTTTTGCTTCGCGTGTCGTCGCCGGCACCGGTTCCGACATGTTCTCCGCCATCTGCGCTGGCATCGGTGC
>JANLSI010000277.1:0-2582 GCA_031362345.1 Pseudomonadota bacterium | reverse complement strand
GCCGGCCGCCACGATTTGGGCCAGCGATCCAGCGCGTTCGCTGTCAGTGTAGGACCGACCATCGGGGAATTCGAAATGCAGCAGCGCATCGACGATGTCATCCTGACGCGGCTCGTGCTGACGTCGTTCAAGCAGCGCCGCCAGATAGTCCTGGCCCTTCACCCAGTTCACGCCGCGCATTGCCAGCGGTCCGGTGATGGCATCGGTAAAGACCTGCTGCAGAAAGTCCATGTCCTCGGCCGGCATGTGCGCGACAACCTGACAGAAAGCGATGGGCGGCAGCGGATCGGCATACTGCTTCACCACCTCGACCTGGCCGGCGTCGGCGAAAGCGTCGATGAGTCGATCGGCAATGGCACGCACGCCGGGCGCGTGCTGCAAGACGGCCGCGGCGGTAAAGAAGCGCGTCAACGCACCGCGCAGCTGGGTGTGTTCCGGCGGGTCGGTCTCGTTGGGCTTGAACAGCGGCTGCTCGGGCGCGCGCACCGCGCCGATGATGCCGTCGGCGCTGGAGAAGGTCTGCCAGTCCTGCAGCACATGCAGAATGTCGTCATAGCGATTGACCACGTAGTAGCCGGCGCGGCTGTGGGCGACCGGGCAGTGCGCAACAAGTTGGTCGGCGACCTCGTTAAACACATCGCCATAGGACGGATCATCGAGATCGAAGTCGTCCCGCCAACGCCGGCCCGCTATCTCATCGTCCATCGCACCGATCTCCCCGCGCACCGCGCAGCGCTATGCCCCAAACCAATACCTGCGCAAGGGACCATACGCGAGCGCGACCGACAGTGTCGAGAGTCGGCGAATGGGGAGCGTGGCGGACCCACCACCGCTTAGCTGTAACGCGGGCGGGGCGACACTATTTGACGCCATGGGATCAGCTCACTAGGCTTGCCCTCGCCTGCCGGTCCTGCCCGACAGACGCCCCCTCCATCGTCCTGGAGTACCGCACCATGTTGCCGCTCATCTCATCGTCCTGCGCACCGTCGCTGCCATGAGCTTCGGCGCTTCCTACGCGGGCTTGCGCGTGCTCGAACTCGCGGCCGTCATCGCCGGCCCTTTCGCCGGCATGGTGCTGGCCGATCTGGGTGCCGACGTCATCAAGGTCGAGAATCCGCGCGGTGGCGACGATGCGCGTCGCATGCCGCCACAGCAGCACGGTGAGAGCACGCTGTTCATGTCTATGAATCGCAATAAGCGCAGCCTCGCGCTCGATCTGAAGACCGTCGCCGGGCGCGATGCGGTACTCAAGCTCGCCGAACAGGTGGATGTCGTCATCGAGAGCTATAAGCCGGGTGTCAGCGAGCGGCTCGGTATCGGCTATGCCGAGATGCGCCGTCGCAACCCGGCGCTGATCTACTGCTCGGTGTCGGCCTTCGGCGAGAGCCCCGCCGGGCGCGACCTGCCGGGTTACGACCCGCTTATCCAGGCCTTCTCGGGTCTCATGAGTATGACCGGCGATGCATCCGCGCCGCCGGCCCGCGTGGCGGCCTCGGTCATCGATCTCAGCACCGGCATGTGGGCAGCGATGGGCATCATGGCGGCGCTGGCCCATCGGCAGCGAAGCGGTGAAGGGCGCTATGTCGAAGCCACACTCATCGACAGTGGTTATATGCTGCTGTGCCACCAGATCACGAGCATGCTTGCCACTGGCGTAGTGCCCGGTCGCATCGGCTCAGCTTCCCCCATCGCCGCGCCCTATGAAGCCTTTGAGACCGCCGATGGCTGGCTCATGATTACGGCCGGTAACGACGCGATGTTCGCGCGCCTGTGTGATGCGCTGACTCTCGCCGATATCGCAAGCCGCGAAGAATTCCGCACCACCGCCGCGCGCGTCGCCCATCGCGATGCCTTGCACACCTTGCTGCAGACACGACTTAGGAGCGAAGTCTCAAGCGTATGGATGGCGCGCCTGACGGCCCACAGCGTGCCGGTCGCGCCGGTACAGAATCTGTCCGAGGCTGTACATCATCCACTCATGGCCGAACGCGCGATGCTCACCGTCGCAACCGGCGCGCCGGTCGATATGGCGCCGATCCTGCGCCTGCCCATCGACGACGCGCGGCCAGCGCAACTGCGTGCCGCGCCGCGACTCGGTGAACACTCGGCCGAGATCCTGCGTGCAGCGGGCTGCGATGAATCACATATCGCGGCACTACTCGCGGCGGCCACCCAGGGGACGTGAGATGTATGTCATGAGAGCCGCTTTCTACTCCGGTCCGAGCGGCCAACGGCTGACGTTCGGTGCGCTGATGCTCTGCGCCCTAGGGTATCCCGCCACGCTGCGTGCCGAGACGCCGTCGCGCGACACACTGATCGTGACCGCAGCCAAGCTGCCCAGCGCTGCGGCCACGCTGCCGGCCATGAGTTCAGTGCTTAGCGGCGACGAGCTCCGAGCCCGCGGCGCGCGCGATCTGAGGAGCGCCCTCGCGCTGGTGGCTGGCGTCGAGATCTCACCCGGTGGCGATGCCGGACCAGCGAGTTCGGTGCCTAGCCTGTGGGGGCTGCGCGAATTCGATGCCTTTCTGCTGGTGGTGGACGGCGTGCCCTATGGCGGCGCCTTCAACCCGGCGCTCGCGACC
>JANLSI010000007.1:0-5478 GCA_031362345.1 Pseudomonadota bacterium | reverse complement strand
CCGGTCTTCCGTTCAGCTTCACGGCCCATGCCAAGGATTTCGCTCTGGGCGCCCGCTTCGGTCAAGGCACTCAAGGACAGACAGGTGTCCCAAATGGGCGATACACAGGGCTGCACATAGGTCTCGTTTTCGCTATCGAGGACCAGATCCTCGATGGCCTGCACGGTGCGAACGAAATCCGCGTCATCGTCCGGCGCACCGAGGATACGCAGCGCCATGGCGGCGTTGGCCATGGCCGGGTAGATGGCGCCGATACCGCCCTTGCCCTTGGTGTGAGCGCGCATCCACTTCTCGGCGAGGTTCAGTGCGCGGCCACGGATGGCGTGCGGGATCATCGGTTCGCAAACCTTGATGGCGCGATCGAGCAGAATGAAGAAGCTCTTCAGCGGGCTGCGGATGCTGAAACTGTCGAGGTTACGCAGCTTCTTCGGTGACGAGTGAAACAGCTCGGCAACACCGAGGTGTTCATCGACGTGCACCACGGGCCGCTTCGCGAACAGTATCAGCAGCGGCACGATTACGCAGCGCGACCAGTAGGACACCTTGCTCAGGTTGAAGAACCACCAGCGCGGCAGGAACATGATCTCGACCGGCATGGCCGGCACCGTGCGCCATGGCAGCTGACCGAACACGGCCAGCGCAATGCGCGTAAAGACGTTGACTTTCTCAGCGCCACCATTGGCCAACACCCAGTGGCGAGCTCGCACCATGAACGGCGCGTCCTGCGATTGTCCCATCATCTTAAGTGCGAAATAGGCTTTGACAGTGGCGCTCATGTCGCCCGGGCCGCCATGGTAGAGCGACCAGCTGCCGTTGCGATTCTGGCGACGACGAAGGTAACGGGTGATGCCCTCCTCGCGTTCCTTGTTGGAGCGACCGAGGAAATGCTGGAGCAGGATGTACTCTGCGGGAATAGTCGCATCGGCTTCCAGATCGAAACGCCAGTGGCCATCGTCCGCCTGGCGCCCGAGCAGGGCCTGCGAGGCGCGATTGAGACAGCTCTGCACGGCATCGACGGCGCGTTCCAGCGGCCGCACGGCAGGTTCCTGCCACCGGTCGGGCTGCGCGTCGACTTGGTGCTCAGTGCCTACCCATATATGCGCTTTTGGTCGTTTTTCCATCATATTTCGATGCGTCCCGGCGGCGCGCGCAACGGCGCGCCCGAATTGTTTCCTGCGTGTGGCGATGGTTCGAGTCGTGGCAGCGTCCTGTGGACGGTCGGCCGGACCGGGCCAGGCGACAACGCGAACCGGTCTATGCTGTTATGCAGCATTCGACCATGCCGTCATGCGCTTGTCACCTACGGACAGCCCGATTGGCCAAACATTCCAGCACGGGCTCCGCAACATATAGCCCAGTGCAGGCCTTGTGCCGGTCAATGTGTGTTCGTGGCTGCCCGTGTGCATGGAGGATTTGTCCAGCAAGTGCTGTCTGTCATAGCACCGTATCAACGCGGGTTTTCCGGGCCAGATAACCTTAAAAC
The DNA here is from genome assembly GCA_031362345.1 of Pseudomonadota bacterium. Taxonomy (GTDB): domain Bacteria; phylum Pseudomonadota; class Gammaproteobacteria; genus JADJYF01. Next base: position 3,995 of record JANLSI010000007.1, on the reverse strand, counting down.
GCGTTTTAGTCGCGACCGGCTTCGCGGCTGCGGCACCGGTTCTCGTTGTTTTATGTATACGTGATAATTCCCGATTCTCGCCGCCATTGCAAGGATTTATGCGTAAAATCATACAGATCCCGCATGGGATTGAGGCATAAAGGCAACAATCCACGGTGCGCCCAAGCGCGGTCCGCGCTATTGCCGCGGGCGATTGATCGTGACCGACGCCAATTCGCCGCGAGAAAATCCGCCCGGCAGACCGGCCATGAATTCGTCGAAAGGCAAAGGCTTGCTGAACAGATAGCCTTGCACCGCGTCACAGCCTTCGCGCAACAACAGGTCCAGCTGTGCCCGACTCTCAACGCCTTCGGCGATGACACCGAGCCTCAGCGCGTGCCCTAACGCGATGATTGCGCGCGTAATCGCTTCTTCGTCTGGGTTGCCCGGCAGATCGTGCACAAAACTCCGATCAATCTTTAGACCGTCGATACGGAAACGCTTGAGATAAGAAAGCGAGGAATAGCCGGTACCAAAATCGTCAAGATAGACCGCAATACCCATGGCCTTGAGCGCGTCGAGCTGGGCGCGGCTGCGGTCATCGTCGTCCAGTAACAGGCTCTCGGTGATCTCCAGTATCAGTTGGTTGGGATCAGCACCGGTCTCCTCCAGCACATTTTCGACCATCCGGCCCAAATTGCCGTGGCGAAACTGCTCAGTGGAGAGATTGACCGCGACGCTCAGATCCTCGAAACCAAGCTCGTGCCAGCGGCGTAAATCCCGACAGGCTTGGCGCAGCACCCATTCACCGATCGGGATAATCAAACCGGAATCCTCGGCCAAGGGTACAAACCTAGCCGGCATCACCACACCCAAAGTGGGGTGCCGCCAGCGCAGCAACGCTTCCGCGCCTAACACCTGTCCGGTCTGCAGGCAGAGCTTCGGCTGGTAGCACAAAAACAGCGCGTCATCGGCCACAGCCCTACGCAGAGCGGCTTCCATTTGCAGGTTCTCATCCGTCGCTGCCTGCAGGGCGGGCGTGAATACGCAAACCCGGCCACGCCCGTCCTTCTTGGCGCGATTCATGGCGTTGTCGGCCTTGCATAGCAGTTCCGCCACATCTGCCAGTTCGCCCGTAGAAAAACTGACACCTATGCTGGCGGTCACTGCGATTTCCTCGCCGCGCACAAAAATCGGCTCGGCTAGCCCGTTCAGAATTCTTTGGCAGAGCGGCTCGACCTCCCGAGGGTCGTTGAGATTTTCGAGTAACACGGCGAATTCGTCGCTGCCGGTGCGCGCGATAGTGTCGCCCTTGGGCACGCAGGCGCTCAGCCGATAAGCGACCGTCACTAGCAATTCGTCGCCAGCGCCATGCCCATAACTCTCGTTGATCGATTTGAAACGGTCGACGTCCAGCGAAATGACCGCCACCAGACGCATTGAATGTTCGGCGCGACGTACCGCTTGCTGCACGCAATCGCGGAACAGCTCGCGATTGGCAAGGCCGGTAAGCTTGTCGAACTGTGAGAGGAAGGCCAGGTGGCGCGAGGTGTGTTTGCGTTCGATGGCGTAGCGCAGAGTCTTGAGCAAGAGGGCACCATCGGCAAGACCCGCTTCGAGGTAGTCGTCGGCGCCGGCCGACAACGCTGCCGCTACCGCCGGTTCGTCGGCCGCTGGCGTCACGACGATGATCGGCAGGCTAAGGTCGATGGCCTGAATATCCCGCACCGCATCGAGCACGTTGCCGTCGGCGAACTGCAAGGCAACCATCACCGCATCGAAATTATTGCTCGCCAATTGAGTGAGCGCAGCCGACAGCCTGGAGACGGCCTGGAGGCTGACAAGCAGCGAGCCTGGCAAATGACGAAGCTGGCGCCGCAGGGCGCTGACGGCGCGAGCATCCGGTTCGAGCAGAAGAACCCGTAACTCACCTATGCCACGCAATTGGGGTAACGCGCGGCCACCCGCAAGCGTGGCGGAAGCGATTCGAGGTGGCACGTCGGCTCGTGTCGAACGCACGCCACCGCCTGCACCACCGCTCTGCTTTTTCATATTTTTTAGAAACTAACGATAACTTCCTTGTCGAACTTATCACATATCAGATTTAACACACTATGCGCGCTAAGAATTCTTAGATTGAGGACCAACTGCCAACGGACTTAGCCCAACTTAGCCGATTCGGGACTTTGGTGAGTGCAACACGTTGATTGATATAGATCGGGGCCTAAGAGTCTGCACTACGCGGAGGTAGCGATGTCGACCTGGGCGGCGGTGATCCTGGGCGGGGCTTGGCCGGGCAGTTCAAGGTTGAGCCGATCGAGAAGAAGCTTGAGCTCCCGCTCGGGCTCGGTGTAACGAGTCAGTACCAGCTCGCGACCATCGGTCGTGGGGATGTGCACATCGAGCATCTGCACGGCGGCGAACTTTTCGAGCACGCTGCGCGCGGTGAGGCCGCTCGCGTGCGGACGTAGCTGCTGGGTCAGTGTGACCTGCAGACAGTAAGCGAGGAAGGCGATGAAGATGTGCGACTCGATGCGGCTCTCGAGTTGGTGATGGATCGGACGCACGGCGAGATCGCCTTTCAGATCTTTGAATGCCTGTTCGACGGCCACGAGTTGGATGTAGTAGCGCCACAGTTCGGCCGGGTCGCCGTCGGTGAGGTTGGTGCGCAGCAGATAACGCCCTTCGCGGCGGCGTACCTCACGCAGTTTGTCGCGACGCAGAGCATAGTGGAACGATGCAGCCTGCTCGTCGACGGTCACTTCGACGAGGCGCCATGCCGAAGGTGACTGGTTTTGCGCAGCGCCGAGCTTCATCGACAACGCTTCGCGGCTGAGGCGCATCGAGGCGAGTTTGGCGAGGCGTGCCCACAGACGCTTGAGTTGGCGTTTGCGCATCGCACGCTCCTTGGCGATGCGGTCGTGGCTTTGCGCAAAAACGTACATCTCGCCATCTTGTGGCAGCAGCTTGACCTGCACGCCGGGGCGCGCCTCATGCCACGGTCGCAGCAGCAGTGCCTCCTCTAATCGTGACAGGCGCGCCTTGGGTGTGCCGACCAGATAGTGGACTGGCAGATCGCTCTCGCGCATCTCGCGCAGCACCGCCTCAGTCGCAATGCCACGGTCCATCACCCAGACCCGACGCGCCTTGCCGTACTGGTCCTCAATGCGTGCGAGGAACTCGCGCAGCGTCGTGTTATCGGCAGTGTTGCCGGGCAGCACCTCGTAAGCCAGCGGCAACCCTTGCGGCGTCACCACCAGCGCGATGACCACCTGCACGCAGTCACTGCGCCGGTCGCGAGAGTGACCATAGCGGCGCTTGTCGTCTTCCTCAAACGGCGGGTTCGCCTCGAAGTAGGTGCTGGTCAGATCGTAGAGCAACACATCGAACGCCGCGTTGAACAGATCCCGCCAGCGGCCGACCAGATGGTCGAACACCGCGCGCTTGTGCTCCAGGATCCGGTCGTGACAGGCATAGAGCTTGTGGATGTCACCCACCCGTTCATCGGTGCCGAGCAGATCCATCAGCGCGCTGCGCTCAAACCATTGCCGGTGCAGCCGCCACTCGCTGCCCGGCGACAGCAGTCGGTAGGCCACCAGCACGAACAGCACCTGCGACCAGCGCGTGCCCTTGCAGCTGCGTGACAGCCGTGACGACCAGAATCGTTCCATTTCCAGGCGCTCCCACAGCTTCAGCGCCAACCAGCACGAGCCCCACTCCCGTGGACGACACAGGCGCATCTGCGACAGACGCAGCCGTACCACCGCGCCCTCCAGCGCACAGTCATCAAGGCGATCTTCCGGAAACAGCGCCACCGTGCGTGGCGCATCCGCGCGCTCGTCCAATACCTCGATGGAGCGCCGCCAAGCCAGCGCCTGCGGATCACTGATCTCGCCCAAATACAACACGTGTCTCTGCAACACGCGCCCATCACTCAGGCGACGGTTCTCCACCATGCTCCAGTAGCGATGCGTCTTGCCATCCTTCTTGCGAGTCGTTGCGCGCAGAAACATGGC
>JANLSI010000002.1:0-1885 GCA_031362345.1 Pseudomonadota bacterium | reverse complement strand
CTCACCCCCCATGTGGGGCAGGTCGTGAAGCTGGTGATCGCGCCCACGGATCGCGCTTCACTGCACCGTCATCTGGCGTTGCGATTTGCTCTCATGCTCGAGCGCGGCTTGATCAACGAGGTTCGCGCGCTGCGCGATCTTGGCGGTCTTGATGCCCGCACACCGGCCATGCGCACGGTCGGATATCGCGAAGTATGGTGCTATCTGGCCGGCGAGTATTCACGTTCCGATATGATCGAAAGGGGAATCGTTGCGACTCGCCAGCTGGCGAAACGACAACTCACCTGGTTAAGGCGGGAATCCGGCTGTGTATGGTTGGACTGTGCCGATCCTGCACTTTTAGATCATGTGATGCACACAATACGTGAGCAGATCATTTTCAAGCGCGACGATTCTGATCTAGAGTAGCGCCGAAGCACGTACACAATAATGATTGCGACCCGCGGGACGCTTGGTCCTCGCGCGGTTTTTCTCACCCGGCATAACAACAACAAGGAGCATGCCATGAGCAAGGGTCAGTCACTTCAGGAACCTTACTTGAATGCGTTGCGCAAGGAGCGCGTGCCGGTGTCGATCTACTTAGTCAATGGCATCAAGCTGCAGGGGCAGATCGAGTCTTTCGACCAGTTCGTCATTTTGCTCAAGAATTCCGTCAGCCAGATGGTCTACAAACACGCGATCTCAACGGTCGTCCCGGCGCGCAACGTACGCCTGCCGCGGGCCGACCAGGGCGAAGACGGCGCGGATGGCGACGGCGAAGGTGAAGCAGCGTAATGCCAGGAAATCACGCGTTTGTTTGAGCGACCGGCGGGCGGTGATCGCGCGGTCCTCGTGCATGTGGTATTCGGTTCGGGTCAGGCGCACGACGACGACCTGAGCGAGTTCCAGGAACTGGTGGCGGGCGCCGACGCGACCGCCGTCGCCGTCATCACCGCGCCACGTGGTGCGGCAGATCCGAAATTCTTCGTCGGCAGCGGCAAGGTCGAAGAGATTGCGACCGCTTGCCGGGCGAATGACGCCGATGTCGTGGTCTTCAATCACGATCTGTCGCCGGCCCAGGAACGCAATCTGGAACGGGCGCTGGAATGCCGGGTGATTGATCGCACTCGACTCATTCTCGACATCTTCGCGCAGCGCGCGCGCTCCTTTGAGGGCAAGCTGCAAGTCGAACTCGCCCAGCTGCGACACATGTCGACCCGGCTGGTGCGTGGCTGGACCCATCTTGAGCGCCAGAAGGGTGGTATCGGTCTGCGCGGTCCGGGTGAAACCCAGCTCGAAACTGACCGCCGGCTGCTCGCTGTTCGCATTAAGCAAATTAACGAACGCCTCGCACGGGTCAAGGCACAGCGGCAACAGAGCGCGCGCGCGCGGCGACGCGCCCAGCTCTCGACCGTGTCAATCGTGGGCTATACCAATGCTGGCAAGTCGACGCTGTTCAATTATCTGACCGGCACCGACGTTTACGCCGCAGACCAGCTGTTCGCGACCCTCGACACCACCCTGCGCACGCTGACGGTGGCCGGTGAACACCCGATTATTCTCAGCGACACGGTCGGCTTCATTCGCCGTCTGCCACCGGAGCTCATCGCCGCCTTTCAGGCCACCCTCGACGAGACCCGCGATGCGCGCCTGCTGCTACACGTTATCGATGCCAGTGCCGAGGACCGCGAAGCGCGCATCGGCGACGTCGTAGCGGTGCTCGATCGCATCGATGCCGGTCAGGTGCCGGTCATAGAGGTCTACAACAAGATCGACCGCATGCGCGACCATGTCCCGCAGCTCGAACGCAACGGCGAGGGCAATGTTATGCGGGTGTGGTTGTCGGCCCGCAGCGGCGCCGGCACTGAGCTGTTGCTGACCGCGATTGCCGAGCATCTCAACCAAC
>JANLSI010000274.1:0-4724 GCA_031362345.1 Pseudomonadota bacterium | reverse complement strand
CGCCGGCCGCACGGCCAGCGGTTGTGGTCGCGGCCCCGGCATCCTATCGAACAATGGGATGAAGCGAAGCCCCCCTGTAGATCCGAATTCATGCGGACCTTCATTCCGGTCATCACTCTTACAGACCCAATGAACGCGCATCCGCTGCCCAGCCCCTCACGTTCCCAATTCGCGCGCTGGCGCGTATGGTGACCGCACTCCGATCTGGAAGCCCACGCCCATGCCGCCCTCTTCCCCCGACCGTGTTGTTACCCGCGTCGTGCCGGGCCAGCCGACTTCCGACGGCGCCGGCGTGCGGCTGTTCCGTGTAATCGGTGGCCAGACCCTGCCCGAACTCGATCCATTTCTGCTGCTCGATGAATTCCTGTCGGACGATCCGAACGACTACATCGGTGGCTTTCCCGAACACCCCCATCGCGGCTTCGAGACCGTCACCTATATGCTGGCGGGACGCATGCGCCATGCCGACAACCAGGGCAATAGCGGGCTGTTGGAAGCGGGTAGTGTGCAGTGGATGACGGCTGGACGCGGCATCCTGCATTCCGAGATGCCGGAACAGGAAAACGGCTTGATGTGGGGCTTTCAGCTGTGGGTCAATCTGCCGGCGCGGTCAAAAATGATGGCGCCGCGTTACCAGGACATTCCAGCCAGTCAGATTCCCGAACTCACCACCCCCAACGGCAATCGCATGCGCGTAATCGCAGGTCAGTACCACGGCGCCAGCGGTCCGGTGCACGGCATCGAAGCCGAACCGATTTATCTCGATCTCGAATTCATCGCCGGCGGCAGCGAAACCCTAGCCTTGCCACACACCCACAACGCTTTCGTCTATTGTTATCAGGGAGCGGTGACCGTCAGCGATCACGATCCGACCTTCGTCAGCCATCGTCACCTCGCAGTGTTATCGGCGGGAGAGCATGTGACCCTGGTGGCCGGCGCTGAAGGCGCGCGGGTAATCGTGGTCGCCGGCCGGCCCTTCGACGAACCGGTCGCGCGCTATGGTCCCTTCGTGATGAATACCCGCGAAGAATTAATGCAGGCCGTTGCCGACCTGCGCGACGGTCGCTTCTGAAACTGCCGCCGCGCAGCACCGAGCAGGCTGCTAGCGCCGGCGCGCCGATCTACTGCGTAACTCGGACCCGATACTGCAGTCGATAGGCGGCGTGGGTTCCGGCTGGCACCACGGCCAGCGCTTCGAAGCCGTCATGTCCATCGGCGGCGATAGCCTCGTGCACGGCCGCCGTCAGCAGAATCTCGCCCGCCATGGCCATGTCCTCGCCGAGCTTAGCAGCGGCATTGACCTCGGCGCCGAACACATCGGCGTCGCCGATGCGCAGCACATCGCCATAGCCAATGCCGACGCCCAACAGCACATGCTCAGCGCGCGGCCGCAGCACGTTGTAGTCCGACAGGCAGCGCTGCATGTCGATGGCGGCATGCACCGCATCACTGGGGTTGCGAAAAATCACCAGCATGCTGTCGCCTTCGGTCTTCAGCAGGATGCCGGCACCACGCTCCAGGGCCGGTACCAACAAGCGGTGAGAGATGTGTATCGTCTGCAGAAAATGCACGATGCCGAACTCGGCGACGTTGCGCGAAAAGCCGATGAGATCCGTGAACATCACGGTCCAGCGCTCGCCGAACAGCTTCCAGATGCGCTCGTCGATGGCCTGGGTGTCGGCGTCCGGCGCGAGGCGGGCCTCGATCAGGCGTTCGAGCCGGTCCTGGGAAGCGCGGGATTCGATACGATCGAAAAGCGGCATGGGTGCCTGCCTGCAATGGAATGGGTGGCGACGATTCTACCTGCCCCTTGCAGCAAAGCCCCTGGAGGTGCGACAAATTCGCACATTCAGTTCCAGAGCTCATCCCAGAATGTGCGAATGAATTCGCACCTACAGGGCGGCGATCGACAGGATTTCTAACTCCCGCGCGCCGTCCGGCCGCTGCCAGGTCACTAGCTCGCCAACCCGGTGCCCGCGCAGCGCCTGAGCGAGGGGCGAAACCCAGCTCACCAGACCGCGGCCAACGTCGGCCTCGTCCTCGCCGACGATGCCGTAGCGCGTGACCGCGCCCTCTTCGTCCATGACTTCCACCGCACTGCCAATCCCCGCCTGCTCGTGCACGGTACCGCGCTCGACCACCACGGCGCTCGCGAGACGGCCATTGAAGTAGCGCAGGTAGCGCTCGATCTCCTTGCACGTCTGCTTGGCCGCCAGCGTCTCGTCGGTGGCCAGTGCTATACGCGCGCTGTCGAGTCGGCGTAATTCCTCACGCAATAGGATCAAGCCGCGGGGGGTGACGTAATTGGGTTCGCCGCTGATCGGCCGTTCGGGCAGGTCGTCCGCAACGGCATCACCGTCGGCTTCCTTGACGAAGGCACGACTCATAGCTGTTCTCCCTGCCGCGCGTCAGGACAGCGCGGTGGCCTGCTCAGGCCGATGGATTAGGATAGCTGATGTTGACGATGACCAGATGCTGGAGCGCGCCCGTAGCGCCGGCGATCGTCACCTCGTCATCCAAGGTCCGCCCGAGCAAGGCCCGCGCCACCGGCGTATCGATGCTGATCTCGCCGCGCCCGGCGTCGGCCTCGTCACCGCCAACGATACGCAGGCGGCGCACTTCGCCTTGCGCATCTTCGAGCTCGACCAGTGCGCCAAAAAATATCCGTGACTGTTGGTCCGGTACGCTGCGCACCACGGTCAGGCTCGGCATGCGTCGCTGCAGATAACCCAGTCGATGGTCGATCTCGCGCAGTTCCTTCTTGCGATAGATGTATTCGGCGTTTTCCGAACGATCGCCCTCGGCTGCTGCGGCGGCCAGATGCACCACCACCTCGCGGCGCCGCGTCCACAAGGTCTTGGCCTGCGCTTCCAGCGCGCGATAACCCGCTGCGGTGATATAGGGCGTGGTGGCTACGGCTGGCGGGCGCCAACGACTCATGAGCGCGACAACCCCGCGAACCATGGCCATACCAGTTGTTCGTTGATGGCATTGGTATAGGCATGTCCCCAGTCGGGCAGCTCGGTATAGGTGATGCGATAGCCGAGTTTTTCCAGCAGCGCGCACTGGCTGCGCACGGAGCGCACGTCAAAAATGAAATCCTGTGCACCGTGCACCACGAACAGCGGCAAATCCAGGCCCTGTTTCTGGCGCAACAACGGGTCGACCACCGGATGTAACACGCCGGCAATGGGCGCGACACCGGCGATCAGCGACGGGCAGGACAGTCCAAACACATAGGCAAAGCTGCCACCATCGGAAAGTCCGCTGAGATAAATACGACCGTTGTCGAGCTGGTAGCGTGCCGCGACCGCAGCGAGCATCGCCTTGATGGATTCGATGTCGATGGCGGGATTGACCAGTGACCAGGTCGGCCCGCAGGATTTCGGCGCCAGCACCACACAGCCATGACTGCGCGCGGTGCGCAGCCAGGTCCACAGATATTCGTGACCGTGACCATAGGCGCCATGCAGGCAGACAATTACCGGCCAGCGGCTGGTCGGACTGTAAGTCTCCGGTATATACAGCCCGTATTCGCCGTGGGCGGCCGTGGCAGGCATATGCATGATACCGACCGGCACATCCACGTCCGGCACCCGCGCGTCGTGGGTCGCGAGGTTAGCCAGGGCGGATTCATTCAACCAATAGGCTTGCAGCAGCGGAAAATGTTCGCGCACGTCATAGGTCAGTTTCAGCCCGTCACACAGCAGGCGGCGGCTGGCAATGAAGGCGAGGCCGAAGTCTGCTTGAGTAGCGTCCAGAAATTGCCGTACCGCTTGTGCCCAGCAGGCGACCGCCGCTTGCAATTGCGCGTGCCCCGCCTGTCTGTCGAGCGGTGCCACGCGCGTGGCCAGATAGGCCGGCAAATTCGGAAATAGATTGTCGCTCGCAGCGCGCAAGCGGGCCTGGGCGGGGGCCGGGTGGCGGAAGTCGAGGTCTTGTTGAAGCTGTTCGAAAACGCGCAGAAAAATCACTAAGCGCGCCGTGGCTGCGGCGATGGCGGTGTCGTAATCGTGCGTTTGTAAATCCATCATCGTCCTCCGTGCCGTGCACCGGCAAGCCTCGAACCGGTCCCGCACAATTCTGCGTCACCCCTCCGATTTACGCCCGTTACGCGCTGGCAGTCAACGCCTCGACGCGCCCGCAGCGGCTACAATCGCCGCACCTCCCATCGACAGGATGATGACCATGAACCTCAGCGGCAGAATTGCACTTGTCACCGGCGGTGGTCGTGGCATCGGCGCCGCGATTTCACTGGCCCTGGCAGAAGATGGCGCCGACATCGCGATTTTCTATCGTCGCGACGCTGCCGCCGCGCAGGCCATGGTGCAAAAGATCGCGGCCCTCGGACGGCGCGCGCGAGCCTATGCCGCTTCAGTTGACGACCTCGACGCCTGCAAAGTTGCGCTCGATGCCATCGGCCGCGAACTTGGCCCCTGCAGCATCCTCATCAACAACGCCGGCATCGCCAGCCGTGGTAAGTCAGTAGCTGACACCGATCCGGCCGAAATGGAACGGGTGCTGCGCGTCCACGCCTTCGGGCCCTTCTATCTCAGCCATTTGCTGGTGCCCATCATGCGTACCCAACCACGCGCGGACATCATCATGATCTCGAGCATCGCGACCCGCCACCTGAGCGCCAATGGCGCGCCCTACAACATGGGCAAGGCTGCGCTCGAAGCGCTGGCCGCAACCCTCGCCAAGGAAGTCCACGGCGATGGCAT
>JANLSI010000811.1:0-2964 GCA_031362345.1 Pseudomonadota bacterium | reverse complement strand
GTGTAGGTAATGTGGCAGGGCACTTGGCGCGGATGCTCGTGTGCGCGCCCCATGAAGGAAAACTCCGGGCACGGGTCATCGCCCGGCTGGGTGTCGAGAACACTGAAATCGATGCTGCGCCCGTCGATGCGCGGCGGTGTGCCGGTCTTCAGACGTCCGACCCGCAGCGGCAATTCGCGCAGGCGCGCGGCCAGGCGCATAGCCGGCGGGTCACCGGCGCGACCGGCGTTGTAATTGGCGTCGCCGATGTGCACCAGGCCGGCTAGAAAGGTGCCGACGGTCAGTACCACCACCGGCGCGCGAAAACTCAAGCCCATCTGCGTGACGACCCCGCTCACCCGCTCGCCTTCGATCAGGAGATCGTCGACCGCCTGCTGGAAAAGCGTGAGATTGCGCTGATTTTCCAGCGCGGCGCGGGCGCTGACCCGGTACAGCGCGCGGTCGATCTGGGCGCGGGTGGCGCGCACCGCTGGTCCCTTGCTGGCATTGAGTATGCGGAAATGAATGCCGCACGCGTCTGCACCGTGGGCCATGAAGCCGCCCATGGCGTCGATTTCCTTGACCAGATGGCCCTTGCCGATGCCGCCGATGGCCGGATTGCAGGACATCTGACCGAGGGTTTCGATGCTTTGCGTGAGCAACAGCGTGCGTGCCCCCATGCGTGCAGCGGCCAGGGCCGCTTCGGTGCCGGCGTGACCGCCGCCGACCACGATGACGTCGTAAGGCTCGGGATATTCCATGGGTGGCGGGCTCGCGGGAGCGAATGAGTGGGCGCAGAGGATACTGCTGCGCCCGCTGCATTTGAAGCGCACGGGCGCTGCAGTCGAGCACGAGCTTGCGCTGGGTGGCGAGTACGCGCGATGAAACTTCGGCGCCGCGCACCGGTCTGGCTTTCGGTTGACGCATTTGAGGGCCATGTGGAACACTCTCGCGCCCACCGCAGGGGCGCAGATGATCGCGACGAGGGCGCGCTCACGCAGCCACGCAGTCGCAGGCACCCCGCATACTGCCAGGGACCCGAGCCCGCGAACGGCCCGCCGCAGACTTGCGTCGTGACGCTTCGGCTGCGCCCTGCCGCTCAAAAAAATAATAGAGGTCATGGCATGGAAACCTTGATTGAAGTCAAAGGTTTGAGCAAGAATTTCGGCGCCCTGCAGGCGGTCAGCAACATTTCGCTCACCGTTACCCGCGGCGAGGTGTTGGGATTTCTCGGCCCCAACGGCGCCGGCAAATCGACCACCATGAAGATGATCACCGGCTTTCTCGCACCCAGCGCCGGCCAGGTCTCGATCGCCGGTTTCGACATTGAAAAGTCGCCGCTCGCGGCCAAGGCACGGCTCGGCTATGTGCCGGAAGGCGCACCCGCCTACGCTGAGATGACACCTGCCAGCTTTCTCGATTTCATCGCCGCCATTCGCGGCATTCCTAGCGCGCAACGTCGCGCACGCATCGCCGAGGTGGTCGGCAAGATTCACCTGGAGACGGTGCTCAATCAGCGTATCGAGACCTTGTCCAAGGGCTTCAAGCGCCGCGTCGGCTTGGCCCAAGCCATCCTGCACGACCCCGAGATTCTGGTCATGGACGAACCGACTGATGGTCTCGACCCCAACCAGAAACATGAAGTGCGCGAGTTGATCAAAGACATGGCGCCACACAAGGCCATCGTCATTTCCACCCACATCCTCGAAGAAGTGGATGCGGTGTGCACACGCGCCATCATCATCAATCAGGGGCGCTTGATTTTCAGTGGCACGCCACTCGAACTCGCGCAGCGTTCGCGTTATCACAATGCTCTGACCGTCATCGTCGCTGCCGCCGTGCGCGAACAGGCACGCAGCGTCATTGCGGGCCTGAGCAGTGGTCACGATATCGAAGTCCACGTGCAGGGCGACGATGCGCGCATCACCGTCAGTGGCACGCAGCAAGCGCTGTCTATCGACGACCTGCAGCGCAGCCTCGCGCAGGCCGGTTGTCAGGTGCAGGGCTTCTTCGTTGAACGCGGCCATCTGGACGAAGTGTTCCGACACTTGACGACCGCCGCGACCGAGAGTGGCGAGGTGCATCGCACATGAACGGCTTGACCACGATACTCAAGCGCGAATTGCGCGCCTATTTCGCCACCCCGGTCGCCTACGTCTTCATCGTCATCTTCCTGGTGCTGGCCGGTGTGGCGACCTTCTACATGGGTGGTTTCTACGAGCGCGGCCAGGCCGACCTCGAACCTTTCTTCCAGTTCCATCCGTGGCTGTATATGTTCCTCATCCCGGCCATCTCCATGCGGCTGTGGTCGGAAGAACGCAAGGCCGGCACGCTGGAACTGCTGCTTACCCTGCCGGTGCCGCTGGCGGCCAGCGTGCTCGGTAAATTCTTCGCAGCGTGGGCCTTCACCGCCCTCGCCTTGCTCGGCACAGTGCCGATCTGGATCACCGTCAATTATCTCGGTGACCCGGACAACACCGTCATCCTGGCTGGCTATCTGGGCAGCTTGTTGATGGCCGGCGGCTTCCTCGCCATCGGTGCCTGCATCTCGGCTTTGACCAAGAATCAGGTCATCGCCTTCGTCGTCAGCTTCGTGATCTGCTTCGCCTTCAATCTCAGCGGCTTTCCGATGGTGATAGACATCATCAGTGCCTGGGCGCCGCAAGCTATCGTCGACGTGGTCAGCTCCTTCAGCTTCCTGACCCACTTCAACTCGATAGTGAAAGGTGTGATCGACGTTCGCGATCTGGTGTTCTTTGCCACGCTCATAGCGTTCTGGCTGTACGCCAACGTGCTCGCCATCCAAATCAACAAGAGCAACTGAGCGCCGCGTGAAACGCCACGCTCTACTAGCCAAGGTATCGCCATGAACAGAACGCTAGTCACAGGAACGGGTCTCATCGTCGCGTTGGCCTTGTTCCTGGCGGTCAATATCATCGCCAATCAAGGCCTGACCTCCCTGCGCCTGGACCTGACGCAGAACAA